>MTNC01000085.1 GCA_002010285.1 Archaeoglobus sp. JdFR-41
GAATGGCAAGCCCTATTGAGCCGGAAGCCTCAGTCGAGGAAAGCACCCAAGAGACAATTAGCAGGAATATCAGGAGACCGAGAACTGGGAGATATGAGTCGGTTGATGGCACATCAGCTAAATTTACGCCAACAAACTTTAGAGTGGAAATGGGAATCATGAGAACGGCATCAACAATCTCTTTAATCCCAGATATTACTGAGAATNTAGAAGACATGGATGACTTGACTGTTGTAACCGATGTATCGAGTAGTTTCCTGAATANCAGCAAATAAACAGATACAGCAATTATGGGAGAGAAGCATAAGACATATTTTCTGAGAAAACCTTTAACAGAGGGTTTTAACTTTTCAAGTACCTGAAAATTCTCTTCTTCAGCGTACTGTGTATAAACATCTCTTTCTTTCTCAACCTCTTTCATAATTACAATTATTACAACCATGACTTATAACACTTTCCCTGGTTTTCCAAAGTCACGCACAACCCACAATACATCACCACTTTTATCATTAAAATGAAGAATTCCTCTGATGCTCCGATTTCGAGTAGAAACAGCCATCACTTTGCTTAGTAAAGAATAGAAGAGCTGTCACATAAAATTTACCTTTTAATTTGTTTTTCCGCAATATTTAAATCTGATTTTGTATCGGTTTAAAATGAATATACTGAGCGGTGGTTGAAATGGAGTATAGACCCACAAGAAGGGGATTTTTGAAGCTTGTTGGAGCGGGAGCTGCTTGGGTCATGTTCAGCGGCTGCGCCCAACCACCAACACCAACTCCTACGACACCAACACCAGTTGAAACACCCAAACCAGCCCCACGGGAGCTTAAACTTGGTTACATAGCTTTCAGAACGGGTCCGGCCGCTGCTTTTGGCGAGCCAGCTCACAAAACAATAGACTACCTAGTGGAGAAGGCAAATGCTGCTGGCGGAATTGCTGGAGCAAAAATCAAGGTAATACACGAGGATCAGGGGACAATCTCCGATACTGTCGAGAAAGCAAAAAGACTCTGTCTGCAGGATAAGGTGGATCTGATATCAGGCATTCCGGGAACTCCCTACGCACTTGCGGTAGCGCAGGTTGCAGAAGAGAACAGCACCATGTTCTTCATTAATCAGGCAAGACCATCTTACGGAGCATGGAAAGATCCTGAAGATCCCACAAAGGGCAGAATGGACTGGGTTTTCAAGGTTACAAACACCACCACTTCCCATGCAGTTCAGGCAGCATACCTCTGCAAGGAGCTCTTTCCCGATGCAAAGGTAATAGCCCAGGTGCACCAGGACTATGCATTCGGTTACGACAACTACGAGATATTCACANCAGCGATGAAGAAGCTGATGCCAGATGCAGAACTTCTCGACCCCCTCTATCCCAAACTCTTCACACCTGACTACACACCTTACGTCACCGAACTTCTGAACATGAAACCCGATTTCATCTTCACAAGTCTCTGGGGAACAGACTTTACCAGATTCATAGATCAGTTACTCCCCTACGGACTNCTAAAGGGTACAGGTGGAGACACAATTCTCTGTGGTTACTGGGATTTCTACCCATCAATCGGCAGAGANATTCCGGTGTTTGGTCATCCTCAGCCAGCTAACCAAGGATCCATAACCTTCCCAGAGTTCAGAAAGATTGTGCTTGACCTGATGAACAACTATAACGTTTATATGATAGGTGCTGTTGCAGATGCAATTGCAACGTTCTATGCATGGAAACAGGCAATAGAGAAGGCTTACGAAGAAAAGGGTGAATTTCCAACCAACGACGAAATAAGAGATGCTCTCGAAAACCTGGACAAGATTTCGACCCCCTACGGGGATGGAGTAATGAGGAAAGAGGATCACAGAGTACTATGGGAGGTTAGACCGGGAATAGTCTCAGAAGATACAAAAGGATGGGGGCTGCCATATATCCAGGATCCCGAACTCGTTCTTGAACCGGACAAAACTGAGCCTCCAGCATTTATGAAGGGGCCAGACTGGATAGCTACGTGGTAGGATGATTCCCCAGATTATTAACGGTTTAATTTTTGCTTCCATTCTTTTTTTAATTACTGCGGGTCTCTCAATCATATTCGGGATTCTCAGAATAGTAAATTTTGCCCACGGGAGTTTTTACGCCCTCGGGATATACATTGCATTTTCAATCACGAGACTCTCAGATAATATATTGCTATACTTACTCTCTCCCTTCATTGCCGGTGCTGTAGTTGGACTGGCAGGCGTCGCATTTGAAAGAGGGTTGCTCAAAAGGATTTACGGTAGAGGTGAGCTCTTCGAGCTCCTGCTAACCTACGGTATGATATTCGTTTTCATGGACATATTCAGAATCGGATGGGGAAGTATGCCCATCTCAGACCCGACCCCTTCATTTGCTCTCGGCACACTGAGGTTTGGCAACGTTATTCTCCCTGTGTACAACCTCTTTCTTCTCAGTGCTGCCGCAGTCATAGCAGTTTTTTTGTGGTTTCTGATATACAGAACCAGAACAGGAATGATTATAAGAGCAACCTCCTTCGACAAGGAGATAACAAGCGCATTTGGTGTCAACGTACTCAGAGTATATGCTCTGACATTTTTCCTTGGTTGTTTTCTGGCCGGATTTGCTGGNGGGCTGATGCTTCCAATAACTGGTGGCTGGATTGGTGCAGAACTTGAGGTTCTCGTTCTTGCTCTCGTTGTTCTTGTTGTTGGAGGAATGGGTAGCATTAAAGGTGCTCTTGTGGCNTCTCTCCTGATTGGGATTGTCAGGGCATTTGGAATTTCCATGTTTCCAACTGTAGAGCTCGCTCTCGTTTACATGATTATGATCGTGGTTTTGCTGGTTAAACCAACGGGACTCTTTGGAGGTGCAGAGATTGAAAGACGTTAAAAAGAAAATAGTAGTTATTTTGGTCTTTGCCTCCTTACTTATCGCACCACTCGGTGGGGAATATCTAACCTACCTCGTTTCACTCTCTCTCGTCTATGCCATATCCGCTCTTGCTCTCAACATGCTCCTTGGCTACAATGGCCAGCTTTCCTTTGGTCATGCTCTCTTTTTCGGAGGAGGAGCTTATGGAGTGGCACTCTTGATAAAGCACTTCGGTATTTACTCCGCCGAGATTTTATTTCCGGTCACCATAGGGTCTGTTGCTATACTCTCTCTTGCCACAGGGATCCTTTGTGTTAGACACACAAGAGTTTACTTCACAATGCTCACGCTGGCAATATCTCAGCTTTTTTATGCACTGGCGATGAAACTCACACCCATAACCGGAGGTGACAATGGGATAAGAATACCAATGATCAGTTTCCTCGGATACAAACCATCTTCACTCTCGGAATACTACTACATCGTCCTGCTCAGCTTTATTCTCTGTTTTTTAGCCCTTAGAATAATAATAAACTCCCCATTCGGTCTGACAATACAGGCAATAAGAGACAACGAGGAGAGAGTTAGATTCGCAGGTGTTAATGTGGTACTCTATAAGCTCGCCGCATTCACAATATCGGGAACATTTGCTGGAATCGCAGGAGTAATTTATGCTCCTTTACTCGGCCACGTATCACCAGACGACACTCTGAGCATACTCGTTTCTGGCGAATTTGTTGCTATGACACTTCTCGGAGGTTTCACGAGTTTCATCGGCCCGGTTGTTGGTGCCTTTGCGTACACATTTCTGAAGGCCGTTGTGTCTTCAGCGGTAATCTACTGGTATCTGGTTTTTGGAGCACTTATAATCGGAGTTGTGATATTTCTGCCAACTGGTATAACGGGTGAACTTGAAAAGAGGTTGAGAAAATGGGGCTTTTAAAAATAGAGGGGTTGAAAAAATATTTTGGTCTTGTACGTGCAGTAGACGGGATTACAGCTGAAATAAAAGACTCTGAACTTGTTTCAGTTGTTGGCCCAAATGGTAGTGGTAAAACAACGCTGGTAAATCTCATNTCAGGTGCACTCTCACCCGATTCAGGAAGTATTTTCTTTGAAGATAAAAACATAACAAAACTGCCAGCTCACAAACGTGTAAAGCTTGGAATAGGCAGAAGTTTTCAAATACCGATGATTCACGAGAACTTGAGTTCACTTNACAACATCCTCATGTCAATTCTTTCTCGAAACGGACACTCGAAAATTTTTTACAGAAACGTGAGAATTTACAGAGAAGCAAGAGAAGAAGCAATGGCGTTGCTTGAGACATTTTCCATTCCACTGAAAGTTGTGAGCGAATTGCCACACGGGCACAGAAAACTCCTTGATGTCGCAATGGCTCTCGCTCTCAAACCGAAGCTGGTCTTACTGGATGAACCAACTTCCGGAATAAGCCTGGAAGAGAGAGATCAAGTCATGGGAACTATTGTTGACGTATTGAGATCGCGGAAAGTTGCCGCAGTGATAGTCGAACACGACATGGAAATTGTTGCAGAGTACTCAGACAGGATAATGGTTATGCATGAGGGTAAACTTCTCAAAGAGGGTGGCAGAGAAATTCTGGATGATGAAGAGGTGAGAAAAATTCTGATTGGTGAGTGAACCAAGTAAAAGGTGAAAATAGATGCTCAGNGTTGAGAAGATAAATGTAAATCTCGCGAATGTTCAGGTCCTCAGAAACCTATCTATTGAAATAGANGAGGGTGAGGTTGCGTGTCTTGTGGGAGCCAACGGTGCCGGAAAAACAACAACATTGCGAGCTGTTATGGGTCTCCTTCCCGTGATTTCAGGAAAGATCATTTTCAGAGGCATGGACATTACAACGCTGCCAGCCCATGAAAGGGCAAAACTAGGAATGGGTTATGCTCCTGAGGACAGAAGACTTTACCCCGAGTTCACGGTCTGGGAAAATATAGTTTTTCCAGCAAGAATTATGAACGTCGATGAGGAGGAGATAGCCGAAAGAATTTTCAGGATATTTCCTGAACTCAAAGATCAAGTTAACAGGCTCGCTTTCACATTAAGCGGTGGGCAACAGAAAATGGTTGCTGTGGCGAGGGCTCTCGCCCTAAACCCCTCACTGGTTTTACTTGACGAGCCACTTGAAGGATTAGCACCAATAGTCCGCTCGAGACTCGCTGAAGGGATAAAAAACATGAAAGAGGAGGGAATCTCAATTCTGCTTGCAGAGTCAAATATATCCCACGTTAAAGATGTTGCTGACCGGATATTCAGAATAAAGAGAGGAGAAATAGTTGAAACCTGAAAAAATTAGTAATTAAAATTCAGAAAGGCTTTTTTACTTTTATACCGCGAAAGCCTTTTTTAGATAAACAATGTCTAACTTAACATGAAAAGACAGTTAGGGCCATCTACGGCATTTTTCCCCATTCCAGCTGCACTGATCGTAAGTAAGGATGGAGACAAGGTCAACGTTCTTACAGTTTCATGGATAGGAATTGTCAGCGAAACACCGCCCATGGTGGGAATATCATTGAGAAGAGATCGATATTCTCTGGAATTGATCAGGAAAACAAAAGAATTCACCGTTAACATACCATCTGCAAATCTTTACCGTGAGACAGACTATTGCGGGTTGGTTTCAGGCAGAAACCGGGACAAGCTCAGGGATCTGAATTTTACGATGTTAGAGAGCAGAAAAATCAGCACACCTATAATTAAAGAGTGTCCGTATAATATGGAATGTGTTGTGAAGCAGGAAATTTTACTCGGTGAGTGGGTTTTGATTCTGGCAGAGATTGTGGAAACGCATCTGGATGAAGATAAAATCAACCCTTCAAACAGAGCAAATATTGAGATCTCTAAGGTGGTAAATCCACTTGTGTACTGTGCAGAAGTCCGAGAATACTGGAGTCTCGGAGAAAAACTTGGAAATGGGTTTTCTTCTGGAAAAGAAATAATCCAGCGTGCTGGGAAAAAATGATGACACGGTACGGGACTTCTGTCGTGAGTGCAGCAGAGGGTGGAAACTCTGCAAAAAGTGATATATCCTGAAGAATAGTTATAACATGAAGGCTGTAATAATCATGGGCTCCAAGTCAGATGTCGAACATTCGAAGAAAATTGCAAGCAGGCTCCAGGACTTCGGGATTGAATGCGTACTGAAGGTGGCCTCTGCCCACAAAACTCCCCTTAAAGTTCTTGAAATTATCAAAAATTATGAGGACGAAGATGTTGTTTTTGTTACGGTTGCTGGAAGGAGTAACGCTTTAAGCGGGTTTGTGGATGCAAATACATCAAAGCCAGTTATAGCCTGCCCTCCTCCTACAAATTTTGTTTATGATATCTTTTCTTCCATCAGAATGCCATCTGGAGTTGCACCGCTCTACATAATGGANGCTGAAAACGCAGCACTTGCAGTGGCAAAAATACTGGCTTTGAAGAATGAGAAAATTGCTGAGAAGGTCAGAAGATACCAGGAGAGAAAAAGAAAAGAGGTTGAAAAAGCTGAAGTTGAGTAACTGAGAAAAGTTTAACGTTGCATCGGTTTCACTGCGTAAATGTTATTATCTGTCTCCCCTCGCTAACTGCGATGGGGAGTGTTAAGGATCTGATTGTAATTGAGGAACCAACTGAAAGGCCTGGAATTGGAAGATTCATTTTCTCCGATCGCTACTCAGTCTTTGACTATGGAGAAATGCCCGATAAGATCGAAAACAAGGGTAAGTCGCTGTGCATAGTTTCCGCATATTTTTTTGAGAAACTTGAGGATGCTGGATTGAAGACACACTACATGGGTTTAATTGAAAACGACAGGCTTCGGAGATTCGATGAGATTGAAGAAGCTGTGGATACAATGCAGATTAAACTGGTGAGAGTTTTTGTTCCGAAATGCGGTGATGGTTACAACTACTCAATTTTCCGCGAACTTAAAGGAAACTTTCTGCTACCCCTCGAAGTGATTTACAGAAATTCTGTGCCTGAAGGGTCATCTCTTCTCAGAAGGCTTGAAAAAGGAGAAGTTAAACCTCAGGATTTNGGCCTCGATGAAATCAAACCCAATCAGAAACTGAAAAAGCCAATCGTGGACTTTAGCACAAAGCTTGAGGATGTGGACAGATACCTCTCATATGAAGAAGCTAAGGAAATTTCAGGACTCAGTGATGAAGAATTTGAAGAACTGAAGTCTATTGTGCTAAAAGTGGATGAAATAATCAGTAGAGAGGTTGCTAAAACTGGACTNGAGAATGAAGATGGAAAAATAGAAATTGCATTTGACGAAAACCGCAGATTCATGATTGTGGACGCTGTCGGAACACCAGATGAGTGCCGCTTCAGTCATGACGGTTTTGAGGTAAGTAAAGAAATACTCAGAAAGTTCTACAGAAAGACAGAGTGGTATGAGNGTGTAAAGAAGTACAAAGGAGCTGAAAACTGGAGAGATCTTGTTGGCAGACCCCCACAACTACCTNGAGAGCTTAGAACTGCGATTTCAGAGCTTTACATGTCCTTCTGCAACGAGGTTACAGGTAGAAGACTTTTTGATGTTCCCAGGCTGAAGGAGGTTGTTAAAAAATTGAGGGAGCTGGTATGAGGAATAAAAAAAGTGTAAAAGCTGCATTGGCACTTGAAGACGGTACTTACGTTGAAGGTTATGCTTTTGGAGCTGAAANAGATGCAGAAGGAGAACTTGTTTTCTGCACAAGCATGACGGGTTACGTGGAGGCTCTCACCGATCCAAGTTACAAGGGACAGATTCTGATGATGACATACCCATTGATTGGGAATTATGGTGTATGTAGAGAGGATTTTGAGAGCGATGGTGTTAAGGTTGAGGGATTTGCAGTCAGAGAGCTTTGCAAAAAGCCCAGTAACTGGAGAAGCGAGATGAGTGTTGATGAACTGCTGAAAAGTTATGATGTTCCTGGCATTGAGGGAATAGATACGAGAATGCTAACAAAGAAGATAAGGATTTACGGCTCAATGAAGGCTGCGATAGGCGTTGGAGATGTGAGCAGGGAGGAACTTGTTAAGAAGGCTGTTGAACAACCGTTCATAGGTGATATTGACCTGGTTGATAAGGTCTGCGTTTCTGAGCCTAAAAGGTTTGATTTTGGTGGTAAGCTGGAAGTTGTGCTGGTTGATTGTGGAGTGAAGATGAGCATAGTCAGGCAGCTCGGGAAGAGGGGCGTAAATGTCACTCTCGTCCCTTACAACTACCCTGCTGATAAAATTGTAGAAATGAACCCCGACGGAGTTTTCATTTCCAATGGCCCTGGAGATCCAGCAAGAGTCAAGGAAACCATAGAAACAATCAAAAAGCTCGCTGGGAAGATACCGATGGCCGGTATATGTCTTGGACACCAGCTTACAGCTCTTGCCCTGGGAGCCAGAACATTCAAACTCAAGTTTGGTCATCACGGAAGTAACCAGCCTGTTAAAGATTTTGAGAACGAGAGAGTTTTCATATCCAGCCAGAATCACAACTTCGCCGTTGACGATAAAACCCTGCCCTCCCTAATGGAANTAACCCAGATAAACCTAAATGACCACACGGTTGAGGGTTTGAGACACAAAGATTTTCCTCTCATCACAGTTCAGTATCACCCTGAAGCGGGTCCAGGGCCGCATGACACATACTTCTTCTTTGATGAGTACGTTAGAATGNTCAGAGAATATTAGCAAACAGGAACAATTAGGGTTGCTTTATGAATTNATGTTAGACGGGTGATTGGATGCCGAAGAGGGAAGATATCAGAAAGATCATGGTTATAGGTTCAGGTCCAATTGTTATAGGTCAGGCTGCCGAATTTGATTATTCGGGTAGTCAAGCATGTAAGGCTTTGAAAGAGGAGGGTTACGAGGTNGTACTCGTCAACTCAAATCCGGCAACCATCATGACAGATCCAGAGATGGCGGATAAGATATACATCGAGCCCCTAACAGCTGAGATTCTTGCCAAGATAATTGACAGAGAAACTCCTGACGCTCTTCTTCCCACTCTTGGTGGTCAGACTGCTTTGAATCTCGCAGTACAGCTCACTGAAATGGGTGTTCTTGAAGAACACGGAGTAGAGCTGATCGGAGCTAAATTTGAAGCAATAAAGAAGGCTGAAGATCGAGAACTTTTCAAAAAATCGATGGAGAGGATAGGTCTTGATGTACCAAAAAGCGATATCGCAAACGATGTAAGTGAGGCGCTTTCGATTGCTGAGGAGATTGGCTACCCTGTCGTCGTTAGACCGGCATTCACCCTCGGAGGTACGGGTGGTGGAATAGCCTACAACCGGGAAGAACTGCGAGAAATAGCGGAGAAGGGGCTTAAACTGTCAATGATCAACCAGATACTTATCGAGGAGGGAGTGATTGGATGGAAAGAATTCGAACTCGAGGTGATGAGGGATCTTGCAGATAACGTAGTTATCATCTGTTCCATCGAGAACTTCGATCCCATGGGTGTGCACACTGGAGATAGCATAACAGTTGCCCCTGCCCAAACTCTGACTGATGTAGAGTACCAAAGATTGAGAGATGCTGCGATAGATATCATTAGGGAAATAGGCGTTGAAACTGGCGGAAGTAACATTCAATTTGCAGTGCATCCCGAAAGTGATAGATTTGTAGCAATAGAAATGAATCCACGCGTAAGTCGGTCATCTGCTCTTGCATCGAAAGCAACTGGGTTCCCCATAGCAAAAATCGCCGCAAAACTGGCAGTTGGATACACTCTTGACGAGATTCCAAATGACATAACAAAAGAGACACCAGCAAGCTTCGAACCCACAATAGACTACGTTGTTGTCAAAATTCCGAGATTTGCTTTTGATAAGTTCCCAACTGCAAATGCTACACTTGGCAGTCAGATGAAGAGTGTTGGAGAAGTCATGGCTATAGGCAGAACCTTCGAAGAAGCACTTCAAAAAGCACTGAGAAGTCTTGAAATTGGAAGATATGGTCTTGGGAGTGATGGAAAAGATAAGAAAGTTACAAGAGAAGAAATAATAAACAAGCTGAGATTTCCAAATAGTGACAGAATCTTCTACATCCGGTACGCCCTTCGAAAAGGTTTTAGTGTCGAAGAAATTTACGAACTCACAAAGATTGATCCCTGGTTTATCGAGAAGATCAGAAACATCGTGGAATTCGAGAAATTCCTCAAGAAAATAGCAAAGAGGCACGACATTGAAGATCTCTCACCCGATGTTCTGATTGAGGCTAAAAGACTTGGCTTTTCTGACAGGCAGCTTGCACATATATTCGGCACAGATGAAGCCACGGTCAGGAAAGTCAGAAAGGAGAAAGGAGTTAAAGCTGTTTATAAAATGGTTGATACTTGTGCTGCTGAATTCGAGGCGAAGACTCCTTACTACTATTCTACTTACGAAGATGAAAACGATGCTGTAAGAACAAAGAGAAAAAAGGTCATGATCCTNGGAGCTGGGCCAAACAGAATTGGACAGGGGATTGAATTCGATTACTGCTGTGTTCATGCAGTAAAGAGTTTAAGAGAGGAGGGATACGAGACGATAATGGTAAACTGCAATCCCGAGACCGTTTCAACAGACTACGACACAGCCGATAGACTGTATTTTGAGCCCATAACTCATGAGGACGTGATGAACATTTATGAGAACGAACGGCCTGAAGGGGTTATCGTGCAGTTTGGCGGGCAGACACCACTTAACATATCTCAGGAACTTGAAAGAAGTGGAGTCAAAATTCTGGGTACGTCTGTTGATTCCATAGACATTGCAGAGGACAGAGAAAGGTTTTCAAAACTCCTGAAGAATCTGAACATTCCCCAGCCTGAGAATGGGATCGCATTCAGCCTTGAAGAGGCAAAAGAGGTTGCAAGAAGAATAGGGTATCCCGTGCTTGTCAGACCATCCTACGTCCTGGGTGGGAGGGCTATGGAGATAGTTTACGATGAGGAGACACTTGAGAGGTACATAACTGAGGCTCTGGAGGTCAGTCCGGAAAAACCCATTCTTATCGATAAATTCCTTGAAGATGCGATAGAGGTCGAGGTCGATGCATTATGCGATGGAGAAGAAGTGGTGATAGGTGGAATTATGGAGCACATCGAGGAAGCAGGAATACACAGCGGCGACTCTGCCTGCGTTTTGCCACCAGTTTCTCTTTCTGAAGAGATAATTAACAGAATAATAGATTACACACGGAAAATGGCCCTCGCCCTCAAAGTTATAGGCTTGATCAACATCCAGTACGCTGTAAAAGATGGAGTTGTGTACGTTCTTGAAGCTAATCCCAGAGCAAGCAGGACTGTTCCATTTGTGAGTAAAGCCACCGGAATACCCCTCGCAAAGGTGGCTGCAAAGTTGATGATGGGTAAAAAGCTCAGAGAACTTGGGATAAAGGAAAGACTGAAACTCAGGCACGTAGCTGTGAAGGAAGCAGTGTTTCCATTCATAAAATTACCGGGAGTTGACCCAACCCTTGGGCCTGAGATGAAATCAACAGGGGAGGTTATGGGTATTGATTACGATTTTGGCCTGGCTTACTACAAAGCTGAACTGTCTGCTGGAATGCGGCTTCCACTTGAAGGAACCGTCTTTATCAGTGTCAGAGATTCCGATAAGGAAAAGATCGTAGGTGTGGCAAGGAAGTTATCCGAAATGGGATTCAGAATAATCGCAACTGAAGGAACCGCAAGTTATCTCAGATCGAAAGGAATTGATGCGGANCTCGTTATGAAAGTGAGCCAAGGAAGGCCGAACGTTCTGGATGCAATTATCAACAGAGAAATAGACCTGATCATAAACACTCCAACGGGGAAAAAGGGTAAAACGGAAGGCTACATGATAAGGAGGATGGCTGTTGATTATGGTATTCCTTACATAACAACGATTGCTGGGGCTGAAGCTGCTGTAAAGGCAATAGAGGTTGTAAAATACAAGGGAATGATAGTTAAATCAATACAGGAATACCACGAGGAGGCTGCGAGAATGGNGGCTGAAAGAGCGAACTGAATTTAACTCAGAGCATGACCGGAAAAGAAAACAGGAATGAAAAATATCTGGAAAGAATTGCAAATCTGGATCTTGAGAGGGAGGAGAGAGCAGGGAAGCCTGAAGCAGTTTATGCAGAGGGTAAAAGTGTTGAAGACCTTCTTGTAATAGTGGATAACATTGTCAAAGCCAGGAAATCAACTCTGATTACGAGACTCAACAGAGACCAGATAGACGCCTTAAAAAGTCTGGAACACGTGACCGTAAATGAGAGAGGAAGAATTGCAATCATTGGGAGCGAATGGAGAGAGAAAAAGATTATCGGTAAAACAGCAATTCTGACGGCCGGCACTTCTGACATAAGTGTTGCTGAGGAGGCTGCAGTAACAGCCGAATTTCTCGGACTTGAGGTTCTGAGGTTCTATGATNTTGGGGTTGCCGGACTCCATAGAATTGTCGAACCTGTGAAAAAAGTAAGGGATGAGAAAGTTGATTCAGTGATAGTCGTTGCCGGAATGGAAGGAGCATTACCATCCATAATTGCTGGACTGGTTGATGTGCCTGTCATAGCTGTGCCAACTTCAATCGGTTATGGTGTTAATCTTTCAGGCATTTCAACTCTTTTCGCAATGTTGCAGAGCTGTTCCTCCGGTGTCGCTGTTGTCAACATCGATAGCGGATTCAGTGCGGCAGTCTTTGCGTCACTTATATCCAAAGTAGCTAATAGAAATCGGGAAAAGGTCTGAGTTTGATGNAACTCTTGAAAGAGAAATCGTGGATTATGGATTACCCGTGCAGTCTTGGGCTATCCCAGAAGTTAAATCAATATACTCCTTCACCAAATTTACAGGTGTGAAAATGGAATTTCGGTGCAGAGGGATTACCAGAGGAAAAGCAGAGGGGGAGGCAATAGTTACAAAAAACCTTATTTCGTTTCTGGGGGATATTGACCCGACCTCAGGAAAGATTCTGTTCAAAGAGAGTGATATAGCTGGAAAGAGTATCGTAGGAAAAGTTTTTGTTTTTCCGGGCGGTAGAGGTTCAACGGTTGGTACGTACACTTTGCTCAAAATGAAGAAGCTTCGCACAGCTCCAGCAGCAATAATCAACGCAAAGACAGAAGCAATAATTGCTATCGGTGCAATGATAGCTGAAATACCTCTTGTCGATAGAGTTGAAGAAAAGTTTTTTCAGATAGTTAAGAATGGAGATAGAATCCTGGTTGATGCTGATGCAGGGATCGTCAGATTGATAAAGAAAGAGAGTTGAAAAACATGTCCGGATGGCGTGCAGAAAAGATACCTGAAGAAGCTGAGAAACTTTTGAAAGAATTGGAGAAATACTTCAGAATTTACTCCTACGAAGTTGGAGATCGTTTTTACCGTTTTTACGTTATCCCCTTTGCTGAACATTCTGAAATAAAAAGGTTCCTTGCAGGTCTGTCAAGAGATTACGAGATTTCAATGAAATACAGCTATGGTGAACTGATTCTGGAGCTGAAAAAAGCTGAAAAGAGAGAAAGAATTTGGATCAACATCTTGCTTTTCATTGCAACAATGGCATCAACAACCGCGATAGGTTCTACTTTTTATGGAGAGCGAATAGATTTNGTTGGTGGATTTATATTCTCCCTCGCTATAATGTTTGTACTGGGCAGTCATGAAATGGGTCATTTTCTGGCAGCGAGAAAATGGAAAATGAAGACCTCGCTACCATACTTCATACCCTTTCCTACCATCGTTGGAACACTCGGCGCTGTGATACGACACAGAGGTGCGATACCCAACAGAAAGGCGCTTTTCGACGTGGGAGTTGCAGGTCCTTTCACCGGTATCGCTGCCTCTATTGCTGTAACAATCATTGGTCTTTCCCTTCCATTTAACGTTCAAGGTAGACCGACACTTTACATTGGAACTCCTCCGATATTCGAGGCATTGCTAACTCTGATGAACTACAACAGTTTCACAATCCACCCCGTAGCCTTTGCAGGCTGGGTGGGTTTTTTCGTCACATTTCTCAACATGATACCGGTTGGTCAGCTCGACGGTGGGCATGTGCTGAGGGCAATGATAGGAAAGAATGCCGAAAAAGTATCTAAAGCTATGCCATTAGTCCTGATCTCCATAGGAATTTTTATTTCACGCGTTTACAACTACCCGGACTCTATCTGGCTACTCTGGGGGATAATAGCTTTCTTCTTCTCCATGCAGGGTCATCCAGAGCCGCTTGACGATATAACACCACTCGACGCCCGGAGATATGCTCTCGGAATCATCGCGTTTACCATTGCAGTACTCTGCTTCACCCCTGTACCATTTTATGCATACACACCATAAAACCGCGAATTTCACGCTGATCTCACAGAATATCGAACATTCCGAACAAGCTTTAATTTTAAATATTTCCCCGACCACTTCCACTGTGCAGAAAAAAAAGATGACGTTCGAAGAAAGACTGCAGGAACTACTGGACAAAGAAGTAAAAAGAAAGAGTGTTGCAGCTGTGCTTGTTCCAATTCTCAATTCAGGCAGCTCTGCGGGAAATTATAAAGACGATGAAAAACCGAAAATTTTGATGATTGTTCGGTCAAAAACTCTTTCCAGAAGTGCTGGACACATAGCTTTTCCCGGGGGGATGATTGAGGGCGAAGAGGAACCTGTAGAAACAGCTCTGAGAGAGGTCGAGGAGGAACTCGGAATTCGCCGGGAGAGGATAAAAATACTGGGATANCTTACGCCAAGAGAGGTTATGGCCTATAGAATTAAAATCTGTCCAGTTGTCGGAGTTGTAGATGGCACCTCTTTTACTCCAGACAGGAGAGAAGTTAGCAGCATTCTAATCGACAGTCTGGAGTCTGTACTTTTATCTCGCAGAATTACAGATTGGGGACCAAACTTTGAGTGTGCAGGCAGACTTGTATGGGGGGCGTCGAGCAGAGTGCTTGACGACCTGTACCTCAGGATAATCAAAAGATACGGCTCTGTTGAGGAATTCTTCAGATTTTGATCTTTTTCAAATTCTTACTGTCTGNAATGGTGAGAGAGTTATCCTGACTTCAAAGTTTCCCTTACATACATTTTAACACACGCTCTGTTTTCAAAAATGTGCAGTACGATCAATACAACAGCTGCGACTGTTACGTAGGTGTGCAGCTCTTTCCAGAAATCTTTCTCAAANCCGAGTATGATTAGCTGTCCGGCTCTTGGTCCCTTTGGCCAGAAGTAAAGTACCAGACCAGTGACAATTGTAATGAGACCGAAGATTAGCATTGTATAAAACAGAATTATTCTTCTGAGTCTTTTAAGAGTCATTTTCTCACTCAAGCACATTTCTCAAACCTGAATAAACTCCAGAATGAAACCTGCATCATCCTCCGTATCAAGATATGCGTATCTAACTCCTGCAACGTTTCCTTCTTCCAGAACTTTCATCCCCCTTTCTTCAGCCCACATCTTTGCCTCTTCAATATCCTTCACAAAGAAGCCCAGATGGTGAATGCCTTCTCCTTTTTCCTCAAGGAATTTTGAGTAAACAGCTTCACCCTCCAGCACCTCTATCAGTTCAAGCTGTAGATTTTCAAGAAATGNCAGACCAATCTTAATTCTCCCCTTCGGAAGCTGATGTTCAAGAGTTGCAAATGGGCCTACTCCAAATTTTTCCTGCAAAAACTTTGCTGTCCTTTCAAGATCTCTTACAACTATACCAACCTGATTCACCTTCGTGAACTTCATTTCCATATCAACCACCTCACCTTTTTGAGGTGAAACTGTTTATCCAACATGAAAAATTTTGTGATTCATGTGCAATTGCATTTCAGGATTTCAGACATTCAAGCACCACTTCTGCCAGATCCTTTATCTCAATATCCAACCCCTCAGACTTTTTTGCATCTTCGAGCATCATAAGACACGCAGGACAGGATGTGACGAGTATATCAGCGATTTCCGATGCTTCTATGACTCTAATCCTCGCAGGACTGTTTCTTCCACCAAGGTAATCTGTGTAGAAATTGCCACTTCCACCTCCACAACAGAATGCGTTATTCCTGTTTCTTCGCATTTCCACAAACCTCAGACCTGGAATCATCTCAAGTATCCTTCTCGGTTCGGAGTAAATCCCATTCCATCTCCCCAGAAAACAGGGATCGTGGTATGTCGCTTTTCCATCCAGTCCACTCGGTTTCAGGTTTCCATTCATCATCAGAGCTAAAATTAGCTGAGAATGGTGTATGACTTCAAATTCTCCACCAAGCCTGGGGTAGTAATTTCTGAATGCGTTGTAAGCATGTGGATCTGGAGTCAGTATCCTCCCAACGCCATACTCTCTGAACTTTCTAATATTGTGCCCTGCAAGTTCTTCGAAAAGACCGAATTCACCCATTACAAGAACCTCATTCCCTTCACATCTCTCATCTTCCATGACACCAAAATCTACATCTCCAATTTCCAGCAGTTCCATCAGGGCTTTCAGAGCCTTTCTGGCTCGTGTATCGTAGGATGCCACACAGCCGGCAAAGAGTAGATACTCATTTCCACGATAGTACTTTCCTTCAGCCCACTCGGTTCTCTTTCTTGGATTTTCTCCCCAGGGATTACCCACCTTTGCGATGTTGTTGAAGAATTCGATTACCTTCGAGGGTACAAGACTTCTCTCAACCATATCAGATCTGGCTGCCATGAGAACGTCCACAATCTGATCACTGAATTTGAAAACACAACTTTCAACACAGTTTTTACAGGTTGAGCATGAGTAGATTATCTCGCCAAGATGATTGCTCCACTCCAAATCCCCATTCACCCAGGCTCTTATCAACCACATTCTACCTCCCGAGAAGTAAGTCTCAAATCTGTATTTCGCGTAAGAAGGGCAGTTGAGTTCTGAATAATCAGACGGGTACTTGCAGTATCCACATCTGAAACACCTGTGAACAATCTCCGCGTAGTTTACTCTCTCCATTCACCTCACCCCCTCAGCCCATCAGCCTATTCAACCTCCCAGTTCCCCGGGTTCATTATTCCATGAGGATCAAGTAACTGCATTACCCTCTTCATCAACTTCTTGGTTTCCGGATCCATTCTCTCAAGAATTAGTTTCTGTGCCGGGAGTTCCGCCTTCCATGGTATCCCTCCCATTTCAAGAACCATCTTGTTCGTTTCATGCAGAGCCCTTCTTGCCTTCTCCATATCCNCCTCATCAGCTCTGNTGAATGGATATGCGTAGGCAAACATCATGCAGTGAGCTCTGCCTATTACACGAACACTGAATGCATAGGTAACGTCAACTTTTTCAACTATCTCAAGTCCCTTTCTATAAGCCTCGCCAAAAAGTTCAACTGGCAGTATCGCTCCAACGTACTCAAATCCGCCCCCTCTTCTTACGTCAGCGAATCTCACAAGCTGGGACATGGGCTCTTCGAGAAACATCCTTTTCATTCCGGGTGGCAGGAATAGAAATCCACCCTCTTTTTTTCTGATGTACTCTTTTAACGAGTTCCTGATAACTCTGCACTTAAACTCCAGCTCATCCTCGGAATCTGCTGTCACATAGATTGTAGTGTGTTGAAATCCCTCTGCCCACNCGGGCATTGGCTGAGACCACACCGTTATGTCTTCAGCCATTTCGGTTTGTGTCACTCTCCATATAATGTCAGAAACATAATCTGGATTCTCTGTCACAAAAATCATGACATCTCTGAGCTTCTTTTTTGGATACAGCTTTATTCCAAGTTTGGTTACTATCCCTGTGGTTCCAAACCAGCCAATGAAGAGTCCAGCTAAATCCGGAAGAGGAGCACGAGAGAACCAGTATGGCGAGAGACTGCAAGATCCAANTCTGCAAACCTCCCCAGTTGGCAGCACAACTTCAAGGCCGTTTATCATGTCTGAATGAAAGCCGTACATCTGTGACAACCTTCCAGAACCATGAATCAGNACGTTTGCTGTAATTGTTGCAATTGGAGGTGCATCTGGCATTGAATGGCGGAGATTCGGATGGTTTTTCTCAAGGTACGACTTCAACTTTCCCTCCGTAACACCGGCCTCAATCACCGCATACCTCGCTCTCTCATTTACCTCTATTATCCTGTCCATACGTTTCATGTCCACAACTATCCCGCCTCTCAGCGGTCTTACCAGACCGCTTAGTGCAAGTGCACCACCCATAGGAATGACAGGTATTTTGTGTCTGTTGGCAAGCAGAACGATCTTCTGAACCTCCTCCGTTGTTCCGGGTAGCACAACGTAGTCAGGCTTGGCTGGAGGCATCGTACCCGGGTCACACGAATACAAATACAGTTCCTCAGGTTCTCTGGAAACGAACTCTTTACCTACAATTTCTGCAAGTTCTTCATAAATGTCCGCATCAGCCATCTCAACCCCTCCCCGGAATGCGTGGAGTTTCACCTATCGCGAGTCTGCAAAGATCGCTCACTAAAAGAGGCATCAGACCGTTTTTAGCTGCCATCTCGCCCAATGCCACATAACACATGGGACAGTTGAATACAGCAAAATTGGCTTTTGAATCCACCATATCTTTGATGTTTCTCCTCTGCACATCTTCTGCCAGTTCATCCTCCCCCCACATTCGGAAAACCGCTCCACAACACAGAGCATTGTCACGGTCGTACTCTCTATCCACCCTCTCCACACCAATCAGCTCGAATATCTTATCCAAGANCTTGTCNGTTTCCGGACTTAACCTGTTCGAGCAATTCCGCTGATAAGCAACCTTAAGATTAAGCTTTCTAAGAGAATCCTCNCTCTCTTTCAGTTTCTGATAAAGGTACTCGAACAANTGTGTAGCTTTAAACGGAACTTCAAGTCCATAAGCCTTTGCGTATGAATTGAAAAAACCGTAACATTCATCGTGAAAACAGACCAGCTCTTCAACTCCATATTTTGAAATGTTATCAATCNTTTGTTGAGCTCTCTCTTTTATCACCGACATGTTTGCGAAATGTAGATAAACAAGATTGCAGAAAATCTGCCTTCCGAGTATTACTGGCATTCCCTCAAACAGTTTGCTCTCAAGACTTGATTTGAGATCCGGAAAAAGGCATAACGAGATTGCCTTTTTCCCAACCGGGGATATCCTCGTCAGATCCTTTTCTCTTGCAGCGTACATCTTCACAAGCTGTTTTGCTATTGGTTTTGGAGCCAGATGGATCTGATACTCCTCCTGCAACTCCACAATTCTGTAAAACGGATGGTTGTCGTATGGACAGTATTCTTCACAACCGTAGCAGGTTTTGCATTCCTCCAGGACACGGCTGTACTCTCCTTTTGCAATCTTAATTCTCTCTTCCCTTGCCGTCTTAAAATCGTAGTTCAGATATCTGCACTTCGTCAGACATGCATAGCTGTCGCAACTCAAACACTTCTCAGCCTNAAATTTCAGTTCCGCCATAAAAATCCCCATCTACCGTCCATAATTATACTGATAAATCTTTTTATTTTGAACAGCTTAAGAAACGCCACTTCCAATCTCAACCACAAATAACAATTTTTATTAAAGATGATGTTAACTCGCCTTCGAGGTGAGAAGATGGCGAAAATTTCTGGAGGAGAATTGCTTGTTAGGTGTTTAATCGAAGAGGGTGTTAAGTACATCTTCGGTGTACCTGGCGGTCAGCTTCTAACCCTGCTTGATGCTGTTAAAAGGCTTGGGGAAGATGGAAAAATCCAGTTCATAACCTGCAGACATGAACAGGCTGCAGCAAACATGGCTGACGCATGGGCAAGAGTAACCGGAGAACCAGGTGTGTGTCTTGGAACCATCGGACCTGGAGGCGCCAATCTCGTACCCGGAGTTTATCCCGCATGGGCGGACGGCATACCAATTATCGTTCTCACAGCTCAAAACCAGACATTCAGAAGTTATCCGGANCATGGCTCGATGCAGGCTCTTGATCAGTACCATCTTTTCAAACCAATAACAAAGTGGAACGCAGTTGTTTCTCACTGGGAACGAATTCCTGAACTCGTTCATATGGCATTCAGAAAGGCAACCTCTGGAGATCCTGGCCCTGTACATCTCGATCTTCCATCTGATGTCCTTTATAACGGCAAAGAAGAGAGTGAAGCAAAAATTTATCCGCCCCAGAGATACAGAGCCACCCATCCACCCGCTGCAAATCCTGAACTTGTAGAAAAAGCAGCAGAAATGCTTGTAAACGCCGAACTTCCACTTATCCACCCAGGATACGGTGCAGTCAAATCAGGAGCCTGGAATGAAGTGAGAGAGCTTGTCGAGTATCTTGGAGGCGTTGCAATATCCACCCTTGCTGCAAGAGGCATTCTACCTGAAGACCACCCACAAGTTCTGATTCCATCAAATCCTGCTGCCATAATGGCTCAGAACGAAGCTGATGTTATACTTGTAATTGGTAGTAAAATGGGAGATGTTGATTTCTGGGGTAGACCACCNCTCTGGGGAGATCCAGACCAGCAGAAAACAATTCAGATCGATATCGATGGTGGAAAAATAGCCCTAAACCGCCCAGTGGATCTTGCTCTCGTAGGAGATGCAAAAGTTGTTCTTAGACAGCTACTTGAAGCTATCAAGAAAAGAACAGACAAAAGAGAGCCAACAGACAANTTGCAGACTTACAAATCCGTTCAGGAAACCTGGCAGAGTGAATACCTAAAAATGGCCGAAAGTAATCAGAAACCCATTCACACACTCCGGGTGATTAAAGAAGTTAGGGACTTCTTCCCGAGAGATGCCATCTTCTGCATTGACGGGGGTAATACTGCTGTATGGGCCTTCTACGTCCACAGAGTATATGAGCCGAGAGCATTTCTATGGGCAGCAGATTCCGGTCATCTTGGCGTGGGNCTTCCGTACGCAATATCTGCAAAACTTGCCGCACCTGAGAAGGATGTCTATCTTATAACTGGTGATGGGGCCTTTGGTACAGCTATCCAAGAACTTGAAACCGCAAACAGGCTTGGAGTAGACATAACCGTGATCGTAATCAACGATCGATCCTGGGGGATGATAAAAGGTTCCCAGAAACTTTCATTCAAAGAAAGATACATAGGCGTTGACTTTAGCGACCTTCGATACGATCTCGTTGCGAAAGCAGCNGGATGGTATGGAGAGCGAGTTGAAGATCCAGAGGAGATAAGGCCTGCTCTTGAAAGGGCTGCAAAATACAAAGGACCGGCACTGCTCGATGTAATTGTAGCTCAGGAACCGCATCTCACACCACCAGACCTTGCAACACTCGGAGCTGTGTGGCTTGAAGGATGTGAGGCTCCTGAGGTAGATTGAGGTGAGAGCTGTAGTAATTGAGCTCAGCTTTGCAAGAGCTGCTCTAACATTGCTTCTTGCGAAACTTTCTAAGAGCGCATATTATGGCCCTCTATCCATGGTTTCATTCAGGAATGACCATCCGGAACCAAAACTTCCAGGAGATAAGTGGGTCAAGATTAACAGTGTTCTCTCAGGGATCTGCGGATCTGACATAAGGCTCATAACACTCTCCGAGAGTTTTTACTTGTTTCCTCTCACTTCTTTTCCGATTATTCCCGGACACGAAGTGGTTGGTATAATAGAGGAGAAGGGTAAGAGTGTTGAGAACTTCCAAGAAGGAGACAGAGTTGTCGTAGAACCGACCTTACCCTGCAAAGTCAGAGGATTTGACGATGAATGTCCTTCCTGTAAAAAGGGCAGTTATGCAACGTGTTACAACCTCGACCGCGGAAGTATAGCTCCCGGACTGTTTACTGGCTTCTGCAGGGACACTGGAGGAGCNTGGGCTGATTATTTTCTCGCACACGAATTTCAGCTTTTCAGAGTTCCCGATCAGATCAGGAATGAAAATGCTGTACTGACAGAGCCTTTTTCGATAGCCATACANGCGGTATTGAAAGCATTTCCTAGTGAAGATGAGAGTGTAGCCGTGATAGGATGCGGAACCATCGGTATATGCGTCATATCGGCGTTGAGGGGACTCGGATTTAAGGGTGAGATCATAGGGATTGACGCAGGCAGCTTCCAGACAGAAATGGCAGAGAAATTTGGTGCTGATAAAACAGTATGTCTCGAAAGGGGTGAAAAGCCAGTGGAAAAAATTGCCGAATTTACTGGCGGGAGAGTTTACCATCCTCCCAGGGATAAACCGATGTTTGTTGGTGGTGGAGTAGATGTTGTCTTCGAGTGCGTTGGTGATGAAGCTACTATTGACACCGCTCTCCGAATAGTGAAGCCTGGAGGTAAAATTGTGCTTGGTGGAACAGCAGCCAAACTTTCTCTTGATTGGGCACCAGTCTTCTCAAAAGAAGTTGAAATAGTTGGTACATTCGGCTGTGGACTGGAAACTGTAAACGGGGAGAGAAAACGAACTTTTGAAATCGCACTTGAACTCCTCAAGAGAATAGATTTAAGCCCACTCTTGACCCACAAGTTTCCGATCGAGCAGTACAAAAAAGCTTTGTGGACTGCCATGAATAAGAGTAAAACAGGAGCTGGGAAAGTTGCCTTTACATTTTAATTTTATATCATCCTCCGCTTTACATCAAAAACTTTGAAGTGGTTTTCAATAAGAAATTAAAAGATCTTTTAAAGGCTCCTCTAATTAATCTCTTCTCACCAAAACATTCTCGGGTTTTCCGGCTGGAATACTGTATTTTGGAGGAAATATGCCGACTTTTTTTGCCTCTTCTATGAGTGAATCCCTGTGATCTGGATGAGCGAGATTTATCAATGCTATGGCTCTCTCNTTTATCGTGTACCCTCTAAGATAGGCTACACCCCACTCGGTGGCTATATACTGCGTCATTGATCTTGGAACGGTCACAGCAGAACCTGGAGGAAGCACGGGTACTATTCTCGATGTACCGTTGTAGGTTGAGTAAATTCCAAGCACACTCTTACCCTTTCTGTCTCTGCTGAAAAGACATCCCATAACAAAATCGAGTTGTCCACCAGTTCCACTGATCTGGAAAAGCTTCCCTGACTGCGATACAATCCCCATTTGCTCGGAATTTACATTTCCCATTAGATCGATCTGTGCAGCCTGATTGAGTGAGAACATTTTGGGCTGCTGAGCTATTATAAATGGATCGTTTGTATAATCAACTGGAAACGTAGCAACACCAGGATTTTTGTTCACGTAATCGTAAACCCTCCTNGTTCCAAGACAGAAGGTGAAAACACTCTTGTCTCTATTGAGCGTCTTGTTTTTATTCGTAACTATGCCATCTTCAATTAGGTCAAGTATTCCATCACCCATCATTTCTGTGTGGATTCCCAGATCCCTGTATCCGTACTCCCTCAGAAGTTTCACAACCGAATCCGGCAGAGGGCCAATTCCAACCTGGAGAGTAGAGCCGTTCTCAATAAGTCCCGCCTCTATTATATTCTCTGCTATCATTACATCTTCCTTGCTGGGTGGAGGAATGAAGGGTAGAAAGGGTGTTGGCAGTTCATCCTCTACAACATGATCAACTTCAGAGATGTGTATGCACTCATCGTAACCTCCATAGATCCATGGCATGTCTTTTTTCACAATAACAACAACTTTTTTCGCTGCCTCTGCTATTGCCTTCATGTGTGAGCAGGTAAGCCCAAAGTTGAAGAATCCATGCTCGTCCATTTCAGTTGTAACGATGTAGGCGATGTCAACCTTTCCTTTAAACACTTCACGGGCAATTCTTGGGACGTCGTGATAAAGATTGGGTCTGAACATGCATACTCCAAGTTCTCTGCTGCATGATCTTACAGGCATGTGAAGAAATCCGCTCGTCCATTTGAAAACTTCTCTTTCAGGNTCGGCTTTCAGGATTTCATAATGGGCAATATCTATAAACGTCCCCACTGTAACGTTTTCCAGCTCATCCTTCCTTTTTGCCAGAAAAGAATCTATTATCAGAGCCGTATTGGCTGAACCTCCAAGTTCTATGTGCATTCCACTCTCAACAAGTCNTGCAGCTTCTTCAGCACTGATCAGCTTTTTCTCATAATCTTCTCTGAAATTCATCTTTCACACCTCTTCATTTCAAATTTTGATAGCTATTTAAGGTTTGTTATTTCCAAAAAATAGTTAAATTACAAGAATTAAGATTTAGATTGATTTAAAATTTTATCTAATAAGCATTTAAAAATTACTGGAGATATGGGAAGACCACTTTTTCTCCCAGTACTCTTTTATCACCTCAAGAGCGGGAAGTTTTTCACCACTCAGGTATCTTATACAGGCACCACCAGCCACAGAAACATGACTCATCTTGCTTGATAAACCAAAAAGTCTGGCTGCAGAGGATATGTGCCCACCACCAACAACAGAGAACCTTGCCTTGGAAACGGACTTCAGGATTTCATACGTGCCAAGAGCGTATCTTTCATCCTCAAAAACTCCTGCAGGGCCATTAATAACCACAACATCGTATTCTGGAATGATTTCGGAAAGTTTATTCACCGTATCAATCCCTATATCCATTATCCTCTCTTTTCCATCAAACTTTTCCAAGGGGACATCTGCCCGGACACCATTTTTTTCAACCCCGACATCCATCGGGAGAATTATTCGATCTCTGTACTTCCTCAACAGGACACGCATCTCTTCGTCATCCACATCTTCTTTGTTATCTGCCACAATCTTTTCATTAAGCTCTCCAAGCCTTTTTCCGTCAAGCAGAAGGAAGTAGTTGGCGACCACTCCTGTCAAAACAACCATATCGGCAATCCCAGAAGTCAAGACGTTTTTCAACACCTTTACCGAATCCTTTATTTTTGCTCCACCAAGAATGAAGAGTTTTTTTCCTTCACTTCTGAGTGCTCTGTTCAGAGCTGACACTTCTTTTTCAACCAGCCTGCCAATAAGGGAGGGTAAAAGGGGAACAAAGCCAACAAGTGAAGCATGCATTCTGTGTGAAGCGGAAAATGCATCGTTAACGAATAAATCAAAATGTGGAGCGAGCTTTCTCACCATGTGGCACTGAGCATGCTCTTCAGGTTTCCTCTTAAGCTGCTCCTCTGAGTAAAATCTGACATTTTCGAGAAGAAGTATCTCTCCTTCTCCCAAATCCCTGACCTTTTCAATCACCCTTTTGCTGAAGATTTCGTCGATAAAATCAACTCTTCTTCCAAGTAGTTTCGATAAAGTCAATGCATGACTTTCCAGTGACGTGAAGTCGTTTTTCCCCGGTCTGCTCTGATGAGCCAACAATACCAGCTTTGAATCGGAAAGCTCCTCTATTGTAGGGACGTGACTTTCAAATCTCGTTGTGTCGAGTATCATNGAGTCAACAATTGGTGCATTTATGTCTATTCTCATTATAACAGCTTTTCCCGATAAATCGACATCGTCCAGAGTTGGGAGGGAGTCGATCATTGATTCAGGTAAGAAGGAGATTATAAAAGATTTCTGAAATCCTTCTGGGAGTAGATTTCGATTGAATCGAAATGGATCGATTCCACAACACAACCCACCAAAGTATATAAACAGTAAAATCTCCAGGATTTTCAGAGATTTGCCAGGTGATGGCATGCATAACGAATACTGGGAGAAGGAAGAAATTCTGCCCAAGAGCGAGCTTGAAAGAATTCAGGTAAAGAGATTGAAATGGACAGTAAAGCATGCCTACTCAAATGTACCTTTTTACAGACGAATCATGAAGGAAATGAACATACACCCTGAAGATATAAGAAGAAAAGAAGATGTTGTAAAGCTTCCCTTTACTGTTAAAGAGCACTTAATTGAAAATTACCCGTTTGGAATGTTTGCCGTTCCTCTTGAAGAAGTTGTCAGACTGCACACATCAAGTGGAACTTCTGGCAAGCCGAAAGTTGTTGGATATACGGCAAATGACCTTGAGAATTGGATGAACATGATGGCAAGATGTCTCTACATGGTGGGCGTTCGTAAAAAAGACGTGTTCCAGAACATGGTGAACTACGCTTTCTTCACAGGTGGACTCGGTTTTCATGACGCTGCTGAAAGAATTGGAGCGACNGTCGTTCCCGCTGGAGTTGGAAATACGGAGAGACAGGTAAGATACATGATCGATTTCGGAACCACTGTCATCCACGCTACTCCAAGCTATGCAATGCACATCAAAGAAGTTGCAGAGGAGATGGGAGTAAAACCTGATGAACTGAGTCTGAAAATAGGTTGCTTTGGAGCAGAACCATGGAGTGAGAATACCAGGAAGAGACTTGAGAACGCATTCAATATTAGAGCCTATGACAGCTATGGTTTGAGCGAAATGAATGGCCCTGGTGTTGCATTCGAGTGCCANGAACAGAATGGACTTCACATTTGGGCAGATCACTATCTAATAGAGATAATTGATCCTGAAACAGGTGAGCAGCTGTCAGANGGAGAGAAGGGGGAGCTTGTTCTGACACCACTGACAAAAGAAGCATTGCCCCTGTTGCGTTACAGAACTGGTGACATAACCTTCATTATGGATGAGGAGTGCAGCTGTGGAAGAACACATCCAAAAATACATCGAATACTCGGAAGAAGCGATGATATGATAATCGTCAGAGGTATAAACGTATTCCCGAGTCAAATAGAGCACGTTCTGATGCAGATTCCCGAAGTTGGTGACCACTTCCAGGTTATCATAACCAGAAACGGGTCACTTGATGAGATAACTGTAAGAGTTGAAATGAGCGAGAGTGCATTCACAGGCGAGCTTTCAGACCTCAAGAGAGTTCAGGAAAAAGTTCAAAGAGCTTTGTACAAAGAACTGAACCTCAGAACGAATGTGGAACTAGTCGAGAAAGGGACAATTGAGAGATCAAAAGGAAAAGCCAGAAGAGTCATAGACCTGAGAAAGGAGATGTAGTTTAGATGACAAGGATAATTCTATTTACCGGTAAAGGTGGTGTTGGGAAGACAACAATAGCCGCTGCTACTGCCATTAAAGCTGCAAAAATGGGCTACAAAACCCTAGTCATTTCCGCCGATCCAGCACACAGCCTTTCAGATTCCTTTCAGAAAAAAATAAACCCCTTTCCAACAAAGATTAGTTCAAACCTCCACGCAATGGAGGTGAACGTTGAGTATGAGATAGAAAGAAGATGGGATGCTATACTTGACTATCTGAGAATCTTTTTCAGATCTCAGGGAATTGACGAGGTTATCGCGGAGGAGCTTGCAATTCTTCCTGGACTTGATGAACTTGCAAGTCTGCTTCACATACTGGAATTCTATGAGAGTGGAGAGTTTGACGTTCTCATACTCGACTGTGCACCAACCGGAGAGACGCTCAGACTCCTGAACTTTCCAGAAGTTGCAAGATGGTATATGAAGAGATTTTTTGGGATAGAAAGGAAACTCTTTAAAATTGTAAAACCACTTGCTAAACCTCTGATAGACGCACCTCTGCCATCGGACAGTGTGCTTGACTCGGTTCAGGAACTCTACGTTAAGGTTGCAAGGCTCAAAGAAATACTTGAAGGAGATAGTACAACAATAAGGATAGTCTTAAATCCTGAAAAAATGGTTATCCGTGAATCTGAAAGAGCTTTTACATACCTCAGCATTTTCGGATACAGGGTCGATTGTCTTCTGGTCAACAAAGTCTTCCCAGTAAATAGTGGAGAATTTCTTTCAAGATGGGTAGAAATACAGCAGGAATACCTCGAAGAAATAAAAGATCGCTTTGCACTCCCCGTCTTCACAATAGAGTTTAAAAATACCGAAATAGTGGGGGAGAAGTTAGGTGAGCTTGCAAACGAACTCTATGACTGCAGAGATCCCACAGAGGTCTTTTGTGACGAGAGACCCTTTAAAATATCGAAAGAGGGCGAAGAAGTTATAATTTCAATAAAAGTACCATTTGTCAGTAAGGAGGACATAAAACTTCTGAAAAGAGGAGACGAGCTGATAATAATAGCAAATCAGTGGAAAAGAATTATATTCCTCCCTCAGTCCGTAGCATCAAAAGAACCCACAGGAGCAAGATTTATCAATGGGGAACTGAAAATAAGACTGGGGTGAAAACGTGAAAGAAATTAAAATAATTCTACCTGATCCTGATGACGTTCTTCCTGAGGAATTTGTGAAGCATATGGCCAATGCTGCTAAAGAAGTTCTCCTTGCTTTCAAATGTTTGATAGAAGCTGGCATAGAGAAGATAGAAGCCATGGAAGAAAGTGTAAAAGTTGCAAAGGAGATAAAAAAGATAGAGATTGAATAATCTTGCATTTTATCATTATAGAAACGATTAATATTCTTAAGAAAATAATAAATATTTGCGAGTNAGAGTTTAAATGGTGTCTGGATGGTTGCAAGGGAGGGTGCTGTCACTGTCTTCAATTTCCCTGAATTCAGGGATGTAATCATCAAAGACAGGAAAGGANACGAAATTCTTATCAGACAGTATCATCATGATACTGACCGGGAAAAGCTCATAGAAATGTATGAATCCTACGATCCAGAATATCGCTGCCTGGGATTACCACCTCTGTCCAGAAAAGCCATAGAAAACTGGGTAGATTACCTTGCAGAGAATGGATTTGCAATAGTCGCTGAGCACAACAACAGGATCATCGGTCACCTGGTTATCGTCCCGGATGAAAAGAACGATGTTGATCTTACCATTTTCATCCACCAGGACTACCAGAACAGGGGAATCGGACAGGAGATGATGAAACTAATTATCGAGTACTGTAAAAAAGCGGGATTCAATGGAATAACACTAGTAACAGAGAGAACAAATGCAAGGGCTATCCACGTCTATAAAAAACTGGGATTTGAGGTTGTAGCTCCCTATTATGAGTACGATATGTATTTACCACTGAAAAAGGGAGACGGCTGAAGTCTTTGCAATCCCTACATTTTTAAAACAACATCCCGTTGAATCCTGCAGATTGGATCAGCTACTGGAAAAATGAAAAATCTAATCATCATCGAAAGGTTTAAAGTTTCAGAAAAATAGGGAGTCTGAAAATCATGAAGATTACCATCGAGATTCCTCAGGAAATGGAGAAGCTGTTAATGGAGAAATGTGAGAGGAATAAAGTCTCTCCAGCCGAGTTTATCCAACTTCTTCTTGATTGGTATTTCTTCAAGAGGAAAAAGAGATCCGAAAAGAGATCCGAACTCGCTTATGAACTCGAAGAATTCCTTAAAATAGCAAAACAGATGTCCATGGAAAAAGTAAAGTACTGCAAGTTTAGCGACGGAGTTCATTGCGGGAAAGAGTTGCTTGAAAAAGATTTCTTCGCAGAAGCAAAGGAACCTGAACCCATTTCCCCATATAAATGTCTGTTCTGCCAGTATTATATTGACCGGAGACGCGAGGATGAGGAGACTAAGAGAGAGAGGAGAAAACTCGAATTTAAAGATATTTCGGAAGCTAAAATACATGATCTGGCGAAAATTGCTGCAAAGTATGTGGTAGAACTTTACAGTGACAGACTGATAAAAATCATGCATGAAAAACTTGAGGAGANAATGCTGAGCGAGGGAGAGGAGGAAATTTTTGATGAGACCGGTGAAGAGGAGGTCAGAGAACCTGAGGTGAAAAAGGCTCTTGACTGGTGAACCTGAAAACCGGTTGTTTTGGGACCTGGGCAAAATTGGTGTAAATATCAACGGCGATTTATATCCAAATGAGATTGCAACCAAGTCAAAACTGGTGGAGAAGGCTGGNATTAAAATTGTATGGATTGGAGAATTTGAAGGTTTTGAAGACCCGCTGAAAGTGGCAGAAATAATTGCTGAAAACACCGATCTTAAAATTGGATTTGGAATTCTCTCACCTCTCCGAAGAAGTTGCATTGAAATCTGGAAAGGAGTGGAAGCGTTAATCTCAAGTCATGGCCAGCGGTTTTATGTGGGCATAGCACCAGGAAAGTTCATCAATTCAAAAGAGGCTCTTGAAAAAACTATTGAGTGCATCCGGTTTTTTAGGGGTAAAAAAGTTCCTGTGCTTGCAGGAGTTTCATCACCACTGATTACAAGACTTTCATCTGAAATTACAGACGGCATTCTGATCAACTATGTTAAACCAGAATTTGTTCAGTGGTTGAAGGGGTTCACCTCAAGAGACGGATTTTCTGCCTCATACGGTCCAGCCCTTGTTTTACCAAGTATGTTCGAAGAAGATTTGCTAATCGCATCTTCGATTGTTTTCCTCAGCAGTGACAGATTTATTCAAAAATTTGGATTTCACGAAATTGCCGCTGAAATAAGCATTGTGGATACTGATCATCTGATCCGATTAAGAAGACACGGAAGAAGTATCACGGAAAGTAGAGATTCCAAGATTCTTTACAAGTACAGAGAGTTTCTTCTGGATAATTTTTCAATTAGTGGAGATATTAAAACTATTGTGTCCCGAATAAGGGAATTGGTACAGATTGTGGATCATGTAATACTTTCAGATCCATTTTTCAGAGACCGCAACTCTATTAAATGTCTCGATCAGATTCTCAAAGAATGCGAGGGGTTCTTAGAATTATAAATAGATACGATCCAGGAGTGATTCCAGAAAACATCAGTGAAGCCGCCCCAAAGCTAATACTCCTCGGCTCTAACGAAAATCCCTACCCACCAAGTAAGAGAGTTGCAGAAGCTTACGTTCAATCACTTAACCTCGTCAGAATTTACCCGGATGCTGACTACAGATTGCTCAAAAGAAAAATAGCCGAATACAGTGGTTTTGAAGTGAGAAATATTGCCGTTGGCTGCGGTGCATCTGAGATTATAAGCTGTCTCTGCAACGCAATTCTTGAACCTCTTGATCGGGTAGTGATCCCAATGCCCTCCTACACGCTGTATGCGATATACGCAATGCTGAGGGATTCTGAGATACTATTTCCAGTTTTTGATAGTTATAGTGTTGAAGCAGACGTGATAGCAGAGTATAAGCCCAAACTAACGTTTCTGTGTTCTCCGAACAATCCAACAGGAAACACTGTTGAGAGAAAAGTTGTGGAAAAGGTTGCAGAAAACTCAGAATATGTCGTTCTTGACGAGGCTTACGTAGAGTTTGCCGAGACATCATGCAGTGATCTGGTAAGAGAATTTGACAATATAGTGATACTCAGAAGTTTTTCCAAGTTTTTTGGTCTCGCTGGAATGAGAGTTGGGTACGCCATAACCTCTCCCCAAATCGCAGACGCAATCGAGAAAATCAGGTTACCGTTTGGTATCTCTCACCCTTCTGTTGTGACAGCCATTGCTGCTCTTGAGTCCATGGACTACTATCTGNAATTGAGAGACAAAATAGTTGTGGAGAGGGAGAGGCTGTTCAGAGAACTCTCCAGAATATCTTATCTGAAGCCGTATCCATCAAAAGCTAATTTTATCCTTGTAAGAGTTGAGGGCATCGAAAATCTGGAGAATATTTTGCTAAAGGAGAAGATTATTGTTCGAAGTGTGACGGGCTTGATGGGGCTTGAAGGAGAGCATGTTCGAATTACAGTTGGAAGGANAGAAGAGAACGACAGGCTTATTGAGGTTTTGAGGAAATTACAGTAATTTGGAAGATTTTCGAGAACTACTGTAACCTCTAAAATAAGAAAACCCAAACTGTTTTTA
>MTNC01000084.1 GCA_002010285.1 Archaeoglobus sp. JdFR-41
GAAAGTTCTTGCATTTATGAGATTCTCAGACTCGTCCTAAGATCGAAGATCCGGGAAATCGAAGTAGAAGAGTGGAAGAAAGTTTTAAAAAAGCAAATAATAAAAAGTAAGGAATATTCAGAATACGAAGCCATGAAGCTCATAGAAAAGGCAGGGGATATGAACGCGTGCATAAATATGAGCACTGAGATTGAAAATTTTCTGAAAGCAGAGGGATTTGAAGTGAATAGAATCGAACTATACGACTTTTCAAGACCAATTGATAAACTTCTTCAACTCATTAAAATGGAACTTGAGGGTATTGAAGTGGACAACTCTGAATATGAAAGGGCTATAGGCGAATACATTTCTTTTATCGATGCAGTTGTCGAGATGGGTTATGAAGAAGCATGTAAGTACTTTTTATCCACTTTCAGCAGGAGATGAAGTTGTAATTCCACTCTGAACGCGTTTTCTATACTCCTCATATCGCTTTCTTGCCTCTTTTGCCTTTTCAGTATCCCCCAGCTTCTCGTACGCTTCGGCAACGTGTTTCCACCAGGCTTCATCTTCTTCAGCCTCTTTTTCACAGTATTTTGCAAATTTAAGCATAGCATCCTTTGCCTTTTCAGTATCCCCCAGCTTCTCGTAGATTTTGGCTACATCCTCCCAAAAGACACCCTCTTCCTGAGCCTCCTTGATGTAATAGTCAAGAGCTCTTTTCCANGCCTTTTCTGCGTTTTCTTTTTTGTTGAGCTTCTCGTAACCNTCCGCAACATCTTCCCAGAACCACGGTTCGTTTTCTGCGTATTTTTCCAGACATTCGACCGCTTTCAGCTCATCTCCAGCTTTTAACCACATCTCGCGAGCTTCTTTCCAGTAGTAGTCTTCATCTTGTTCTNCAGCAAGTTTTTCGTATATTTCGGCCGCTTTTGCATACTCTTTTGCCTTTTCATAACACCAGGCTGCGCTCTCTTTCATTCCAGCTTTCAGATAGCATTCAGCAGCTTCGATATAGTTACCTCTTTTTTCGTATTTTCTTGCCGCTGCTTTCCAGTTTCCTGATTTTTCAAGCGATTTTGGGCTTTTTAACCTTTCTGAAAGAGTTAGATCGGGTTCAAGAATCCACCAGTAACTTACTGCTAATGTGAAGAGGTATCCAACAGTGATCCACAAAACATGGAGAGGTTCTGACCAGACGATACACTGGTAGGCTGCATAGAAGGACGAGAGAAGAGCAATCAGTCCAAGTAAGGAGTACTTGGATCTGGCATAAATCATCACAGCAAATAGAATGCCGAAGATAACTGCGAGAAGAGCATAACCAACTCCGAAGACCAATCTCAGCAGAAAAATTACACCAAATTTGTACGTGATGAATCCCAAGAGTGCGACAACGATCAACACTGAAATGAATAGAGCAAGCTTTTTCATGTTACATAATAATACCCCTGAAATAAAAGATTAACGATTTGGTCACCGGTTTAACTTTTTCATTATCTNCACGATTCTGTCAAGAGATTCAGTAAGTTCTCGAACTTCTTTTGCATTCTCGGCTCTGGAAATCATATCACAAATTCTCTCGGCGGCAATCTCAATTTTAACATGCAATCTTTTGTATTCAGAAGAAGGATAACTGACTGCATCATCCCTGTGGTCAAATCTCCTGTCAGTTTCAGTTTTGTCACTGCTCTCCTTTCCGGATATGAGGTGAATACCGTGATTGGTTTCCTCATGAATCACCTGTGAATCTTGGTGGGGATTATTTGCGAAATCTCCTTCCTTTAAATCACTTTCAAAGATCGCTTCTCTTCCACATGAGGGACAGAAAATTTTTCCATCTTTTTCAAACAGGGGCATACTACAGTCTGGGCAATGATAGGAGAGCATCTTTCCGCCTTTATAAAGTATCTCAACAGCTTCCGAAATTTTTTTATCACTCACATTCCTGATTAGCCTCCGGGGTTTATTAAACCTTTCAGTTTTTAGAGGTGGTAAAAATGCCGAAGAAGGTGCCCGAGGATGTGCTGGAGACCCTTGATAGAATCATATCCGATGAAACGGTACCAAGAAATGTTAGGCGAGTGGCAAGTGAGATAAAGGAGAAGCTTCTTTCAACGGAGGAAATAGCTCTCGAAGCAGCATCAGCAATCTCAATCTTGGAGGACATTTCTGCTGATCCAAATCTTCCCATGCATGTAAGAACAATGATCTGGAATTTAACGAGTCAGCTCGAAAGAATCTCCGTTGAATAACGTCGAACCGTTGCAGTACCAATTACTTATTTTATCTTGCCCGATTAGTTTTACTTAATGGTAGATTTAAGGAGGGAAATCGTTAGAAAACTCATACATTTTGCCGGTCTTGGATATGTTCCAGCAATTCTATATTTTGGAAAAACCCTGGTCTTGCCCGGTGTCATTCTCGCCTTTTTTATTGCTATTGCAATTGAATTTGTTCGCAGAAGATATGGATGGCTTGAGTGGATTGTTAGAGATTATGAGAAGGAGGGTATTCCTGCTTANATTTACTTTGCCGTGGCGCTTATCGTTGTAACAGGACTGTTTGATGAAAGTGCATGTATTGCAGCTGTAACCATATCTCTTGTGGGCGATGGTGTTGCCGGAGTTGTTAAAAAGTTTCAATCGAGAAATATAGCGAGCTTCTCAATGTTTTTCTTTTCTATTATCGCTCTTTTCTGTCTGAGAGATTATCTCTCCCTGTTTCCGTCTCTTGTAGCATGTNTGTGTGCCACAATAACTGAGAGAATTGAGAAAGTTGGGAGATTCTATATAAACGATAATTTATCTGTTCCAGTTGTTGCTGCCCTCATTTACTCGGTGGTTAGTGCCACTGTTGGTTGAATTAGGAATTGAAAGTGTCTGACAATCNTAAAAAACCAGAAAATTTAATTTTACGAGATTACACTGGATTTTATGGATTCGAAAGACGCTCTGGAGATCTCACGGAAAGTTGCCAAGTACGTGTTAAAAGCCGTGCAATCTCTCAGACCCGAGGATAGAGGGATGAATGTGGGGATGGGTAAAGATGGAACTCCTACAAAAATGGTGGANAGAGTTGCAGAAGATGCAGCTCTACAGGTTCTACGCAAGGAAAAACTGACAATTGTGACTGAGGAATCAGGGATTGTTGGAGAAGGTGACGTTCATGTAGCTCTTGATCCACTTGACGGAACATTTAATGCTGCTGTTGATATNCCTATTTATTCAGTCAGTCTCTGTTTCTCTGATTCGCAAAAATTTGGGGATTCATTCTTTGCCTATGTATTCAATCTGGCAAAGCAGGATGAGTATTATGCAGATGAGAAGGCATTGAAAAATGGTAGAGAAATAAGAGTGAGCCCCTCAAACTCCCTTTACTGCAATGCAATAGTGTACTACCCTCATTTATATTTCCCCTTTAAGAGGATGAGAGTACTTGGGAGTGCCTCACTTGAACTATGCTTTGTAGCGGATGCCTCTTTTGACTGCTTCATTGATATCAGAAAGGGAGAAGACGGGAGGGGAATTTTGAGAATCTATGATGTTGCAGCAGGAGCTTACATAGCCGAAAAAGCTGGTGCTACAGTAACAGATGATAGGGGGAATTCTTTAAAATACAGGAGGTTTGAAATGGAAGAGAGACTCAGAGTTGTAGCAGCTAACAGCAAACTTCACCACAAATTAATGGAGTTGATTTCATGAGAGCTGCAGTAGTCTACAAAGATGGAGAGTTGCTGCAGAAAGTTCTGAAAGTTCTCGAGGAGCTTGGAGTAGAAGTGGAAGTGTTTGAAGAGCCAAAAAATGAACTTGAAGACTTTGATTTCATTGTAAGTATTGGTGGGGATGGAACCATTTTAAGTCTTCTACAAAAGCTCAGAAAATGTCCTCCCATTTTCGGTATAAACACCGGGAGAATAGGTCTTCTGACACATTCAGAACCCACGAATTTTCCCGAGGAACTTAAATTTTCTGTTGAAAGATTCGAGGTGGAAACATTCACAAGGCTCTCATGCATTTATGGCGGTGAGGAAATTCTGGCTCTTAATGAGATTGCGGTTATGAGTTCGTCACCAGCAAAATTGACGACTATTTCAGTTTCTGTTGATGGAATTGAACTTGATAGATTGAGATGTGATGGAATGATTGTTGCAACACAGATCGGTTCAACGGGTTATGCGTTTTCGGCTGGCGGACCTGTCGTTGATCCCTATCTCGACTCCTTCATAGTGATACCGATTGCCCCATTTCGATTTGGCTGGAAACCATGGATTCTCAGATCTGACAGAATTCTTGAAATTCAGGCAGAGAACGCTCTCCTAATCGCGGATGGGCAGATCGAGAAAAACATCAGCGGCAAGGTAACCATAAGGAAGTCAAATCATCCTGCTGTATTCTTCAGGAAAAGAGGGAGATTTTCAGAACTTGCGAGAAAAGTGAAGAGAATAGAATAATCACTTCTTTTTAATTTTACGATCCCAGACGATTCTCTTCTCTCCAGGAAAACCTGTGGCAAAGATTTTGTCTCCACAGGCTGTGCATATGAACTGTATTCTCCATTCAGATGGCCATTCCTCCGCCAGTACCATTGGAACGCGAGGTGTGCAGCCTTTACAGTGCGGAGGATGTTGTAAAAGGTATTCTCTAAATTTTTCGTAGTCATCCCACATCTTCTCACCTCCGAGTTAGGTTAAATTAAATTCGCTAAACTTTTCGAAGTTTTTCATAACTAATGGTATAAATTTTTGTCGTTATAAAATTTTTGGTCATATTTTTATTATGGCCTCGCTGAAACGTCCGCGATCTCTATCCTGTTTTTTCCTCTAAGGTATCCTGTAACCACACCACACTTACGTGCGTTTAATCTGAGTTTTTTGTCGTTGGTTATCAGGACACACCCATACTTCTCGGCGGTGTTGAGAACAGCTATATCAGCAGTTTTACCGGTAGAAGGAACTATACTGGCAACTCCCTCTTTGATCCAGTTTTCAATGGCATGTGATGTGAGTTTTGCCGCTTTACCCTCTTTACCTGACATCTCAGAGCTTAGTTTTTTTATTTCCGAAACGACAGCTTCTGGAAGCAAGATTTTTGAAATACCAATATCTCTGAGTTGATTTATTAAATCAATTTTAAAAAGAAAAGAGTATATCAGGATATTTGTGTCCAGGACTGCACACTTCACCTTATTATCCCTGCTCCTATGAGTCTCCATCTGCTACCAACTCTTCTGCTGATCGCAACTCTCCAACCGCTTTCAGCGCAGACAGGTCTTCTGAGTTGAACTTCAATTATGTCATCCCTTGCTGAAGTTACAACACCGACTGTTATGGAAGTTCCGACTGCGAGCATCAACATCTCGTTCATCTTAATCTTCTCGACCTCTATCTCCTCCTCAACTCCCACAACTCTCTCAAGTAACTGGACATCAAGAGTAAAGTTCAGAAGAACATCTGGCAACTCGTCTGGGTAGCCAAGAACATTTCCAACCAGTGCGTCGCTCTTTGTTAGAGCTGGGTCAAGTTTTGTTGCCACACCTATCAGGCCACCAGGCGTCGCCTCTTCTACAAACCTCCCCGAAGCCATTATACTCTGAACCTCAGTCTGTATCGGATTCCACTTCCCGCTTTTTTCATCTTTCATTCCCGGCTTTATTTCAACTTCGTCTCCAACTCTGAGNCTTCCTCTTGACAGGCTACCTCCAACAACACCTCCAAGAAGTTTTTCAGGTTTTGTGCCGGGTTTGTTAACATCAAAACTCCTCGCAACAAACATGAGTGGTGGCGAGTCGAGATCTCTTTCAGGAGTNGGGATTGTGTCCTCCACTGCCTCAATCAGTGCATCCATGTTAACCCTCTGCTGAGCAGAGATCGGAATAATGGGAGCGTTTTCGGCTATAGTTCCCTTTACAAATTCTTTGATTTCGTGATAGTTTTCAATNACTCTCTCTTTACTTACTATGTCTATCTTGTTCTGAGCAATGACAATTCTGTCAACACCTATAATCTCAAGAGCCATTAAGTGCTCCTTTGTCTGGGGTCGGGGACACTTTTCATTGGCTGCGATGACAAGAATCGCTCCATCCATTATCGCAGCCCCGCTGAGCATGGTTGCCATGAGCATTTCGTGTCCGGGACTGTCAACGAAGCTTACAGTTCTTAAAATCTCGGTTTCAACTCCGTGGATGGGACATATTTTTTCCACAGTAAATGCCTGTGGNGGTTCGCATTGAGGACATCTCCGNAATGTAGCATCAGCATAACCGAGTTTGATCGATATGCCTCTTTTCATTTCTTCACTGTGTCTATCAGTCCAGACTCCACTTAAAGCGGCGACAAGAGTTGTTTTACCATGATCAACGTGACCCACGAGACCTATGTTTATTTCTGGAAGTGGNTCAGTCGATTCAGGTGTTACTGCTGGTGACATGAACAGCAATCGGTAAGGATTGTATTTAAACTTTCACGAACTCTTGAAACTCTCTCTCAGCAAGATTTATAATCAATCTACCTGAGCGGATTAGGTATGAAAGTACTCATTGCTGAACCGATAAGCGAGGAAGCACTTGAGTACTTGAGAAATGCAGGTGTGGAAGTTGAATTTAAACCTGGTCTAACTTACGAAGAATTGCTGAAGGTTATATCAGATTACGATGCTCTGGTGGTTAGAAGCCAGACAAAAGTAGATGCAAAACTAATCGAGGCTGCAAAAAAGCTCANAATAATTGGAAGAGCTGGTGTGGGTGTGGATAATATCGATATCACCGCGGCAACTCAGCGTGGAATTGTTGTTGTGAATGCTCCTGGTGGAAATACAATCTCAACGGCAGAACATACAATAGCGCTCATTTTAGCTGCTGCAAGAAAAATTCCACAGGCTGACAGAAGCGTAAAGGAGGGGAAGTGGGAAAGAAAGAAATTTGTTGGTGTGGAACTCAGAGGTAAAACTGTAGGGGTTATCGGTCTGGGAAGAGTTGGATATGAGGTTGCCAAACGATGCCATGCCCTCGAGATGAATGTTATTGCCTACGACCCTTACATTTCAGAAGAGAGGGCGGAGAAGATTGGTGTAAAGCTTGTCGATCTTGAGACTCTCCTTAAGGAGGCAGATGTGATAACCGTACATGTTCCAAGAACGAAGGAGACAGTGGGCCTCATAGGAGAGAAAGAATTCCTTTTAATGAAAGATGGAGTTATAATTGTTAACGCTGCCAGGGGAGGTATCATAGATGAAAAAGCTCTCGTCAAAGCTATAGAAAGTGGGAAGGTTTATGCAGCAGCTCTTGATGTCTACGAAAAAGAACCACCCGATCCGGAAAATCCAGTATTCAGACTTGAGAATGTTGTGACCACACCACACATAGCTGCGTCAACAAGAGAGGCTCAACTTAATGTTGGAATGATAATTGCGGAGGATATAATCAACATGCATCGCGGTCTGCCTGTTAGGAATGCTGTGAATCTGCCATCCATAGAACCTGCAGAATATGAGTACATGATGCCTTTCCTGACCCTTGCAGAGAAAATGGGGAAGATAGCTTCAACTCGTCTTGGTGGAGCATTAAGGAAGGTGAAGATTACCTGTAGGGGAACTATAGCATCCAAAAATACAGAGTTCATAACCAGATCTCTGCTAAAGGGATTGTTTGAACCCGTCCTTGGACAGGAAATAAATCTTGTTTCTGCCAAACCGATTGCTATAGAGAGGGGGATATCAATTGAGGAGAGCAGAGTGGAATTCTCAGAATATTACGACAGCCTCGTAGAGGTGGAAGTTCAGAGCAATGGAAAAGGGATGTATCTTGCCGGAACGTGCTTTGGTAAGGAATACAGAGTTCTGAAAATCGACGTTTACAATGTAAATTTCGTCCCAAAGGGGCATTACATAATATCTTTGCATGAAGACAAGCCAGGAGTGATAGGGAGAGTGGGAACACTTTTTGGCAGAAACGGGATTAATATAGCGGGAATGATAGTTGGGAGGAGTTCGGACAAACCTGGTGGAATACAGCTTATGCTTTTGCTTGTGGATGACCCACCGTCCAAAGAAGTCCTCGATGAGATGGTCAAGCTTGATGGAATCATAGATGCAACATACGTGTATTTGTAATTCGTGCCTGTAATTCTTGCATGGTTTTTATTATTTGAAGTTTGAATTTATCGAAATAGTGGAATCCTTGAATAATTTTCGAGCTCCANCGCCTTTTTCCATTTTATTCTGCACTCACAATCGAGATTTTCCAGATAAGAGNNGTCCTGAGTGAGTGANAAAGTTCTTATTGCTCTTGCAACTTTTCCGTCGCATTTTCTGCAGTTATGAGGTCCCCTGATTTTTCCAGCAGCAACCGGGTCGCAGATAATGTCCACTTCGAGTTTTGAAGTTTCTTTAAGAACCTCAACAGCAGACCACAGCCATGGAGGCCTATATAACTTTGATCTCCAGAGCCTTTCTACGAGTGTACCTTTCTGTATATTGGTAAGATTTAGAGAGATCGTATCTGCCAGATTCTTTCTGGCAACAACTTCTGCTGACTCAATGGCGTCTTTTAAAGCTTCATATTCAGATAGGAATGGTGGTTTAAGAAGCAGGTAGCACTTCACTTTCAGACCATGCGTTTTCAATAACCTCGCAGCCTTCTCGAAATCCTGGAAGCTGAATCCCTTGTTTATGCAGATCTCCCTAATTCTATCACTTACACTCTCAAGTCCAATGCCAACTTCAATTTCCACATCAAGATCTGCAAGGTTTCTAACTGTTTTTTCGGTTATGAATTCAGGTCTGCTCTCCACAATTATTTTTTTTAAACCTTTTTCGGCTGCGCCATTAAAGATTTGATCTCTAACAGGTTTGGGGATCTCTCTGAAATCGAGAAAGCTACCTGAGGTAAAAATCTTCAGAATATCCACTTTTTCTTCATCTATTTTCTGAAATATCTGTTCAGTCTGTTTCAGCAACTCTTCATCACTGACATCTGTTGAATCTTTTGCAAAACCGCACATCAAACAGTTATTCCAGTAACACCCCTTTGTTTTCATTATAACTGTGAGACAGTTAACTATTTGTCCCTCTAACCTTTCTTTTTCCCTCCATATAGTTGGTTTAATCAATTGGCTTCTCACCTCCGAGTTTTCAGAATCTGTCCACAAATCTGTATGGGTAGTATGGGACTCTTCCGATCTTTTTACCATAGTAAAGCCCGAAAGCCAGTCCCGCAAGGTGAGCAATATTGGCGACATTAGTTGTCATAACACCGGCTGTTGTTAGTGTCATCATCCAGAAATCGTAGGCTGCAAAGAGAAACAAAGCTGTTCTGATTCCGATTGGAATCGGGAATGGGAATATCATCACGCGAATTTCAGGAGCGATGATTGCAAGACAGCCCATAATACCAAAAATAGCTGCAGAAGCCCCAAGAGCAGGTATGAATGTGTCAACAGTGTAGGCGTATACAATGTAACCCAGATTACCGGCAAGACCCGAGAGGAAGAATATTTTCANGTACATCTTGTCGCCGAGTCTTCTTTCCANCTCTGAACCAAAGAAAAGCAGGACAAACATGTTGATGAAAAAGTGCCAGAATTCAATGTGCAAAAACATACTTGTAATAAGCTGCCAGGGTCTTAAAACGAGTACTTCAAGATCTGGATGCAAAGCGAAGAGATCAACCATCGTTCGTCTTGCAACAATCGAAATAAAAAACAGGATGGCGCAGACGATTATAACCGTATTATTGGCTCCGTAATTTGGAATTTTTGGCTTTGCAACTTTTACTGAAGATTTGGTGGTAGAGGGAATTACAGTTCTTTTCGAACTCTTTCTAACTCTTACCGGTACATTCCAGTATTCCTCGGTATTTATTCCAGGACACTCATGGTTCTCTGGAAGACGATGTTCGCTGCAAAAAGTTCCACCACAGTATTTACACCTGAACGGTAGAAGTTCCCTCTTACCGCAAATATCGCATTTTTCATTCACTTAATAGAGTTGGATGTAGAGTATTAAAATTTTTTTAAATAAACAGTAAATTAATAAAAAAAGAAATTAATTAAATCTTCCCCTGGAACTTCTTCAGAATTCCTCCGAGTCTCTGGGCTTCCATTATGTTTCCTTCAATCTTGTATTTACCCATCATGAATCCGCTTACAGGATCCTCCTTNCCCTGGAGAACCTGAAGCCAGTAATCAGCCGGAGCCTTTATTGTGAAGGTTGGCGAATCGTGTGCTCCTTCTTTGAACTCACACGTGCCATCCGGGTTGTAAACCACATGGAATACCTCTCCATCAAAGTCGTACTGTACGACACCACTCCATCCAGCCATTTCCTTCTTTATTTCCTCGGTCTGGTTCTGAATTTCAACCATCTTTTTTATCATTTCCTTTGCTTCACTCATTTTTCACACACCTCCATTAAGGGTGATACTTCTACGATCTTTCGTATATAAATCTTATGATTCTTGTTTTCAAAAAGCACCGTATTTAGACCTATCGGAGAGCTTATAAATCTTCATCACCTTTTTAATTGGTGTGAACGGCATTTCCTATGCATTACTTGCTTCCCTGGGCTGGGCAGTTAATGGAGTTGTTTACAAACTTGGCCTTCGTGATGTCTCACCCTTCACAGCCAATTTTCACAGAACACTGTTTGCAACGATCTTTCTTGGCCTTCTAACGATTTTAAGTGGCCANATTTTCATGATTACTGCTATTGATTGGTTTACGTGGTTGATTCTTGTTGTGTCCGCACTTTTTTCATTTTATCTTGGCGATCTAATGTACTTATCATCGTTAAAGAGATCACAGCTCAGTGTTTCTCTTCCTCTGGCATCAACCTATCCCATTTATGTTGTACTACTTGCTCCTGTTTTTTATGGAGTAAATCTTGAGTTCAAGTATCTTGTTTCTGCTTTACTCGTTTTTCTTGCCGTGTATATACTTTATGGGAGAAAAAACTCTGTTTCTACCTCTACATCTGGGATTCTTCTTGCTCTTGGAGCAGCCCTTTCATGGTCAGCCGCCATACTCTCACTTGATTTTCTAACTTCGAGATTGTCTGTTGATTTGGTCGGTTTTATCAGAATGGCATTTGCGTTTGTGTTGCTTTCACTCTCCACCAAGAGTGGTGAAATTGGGGATAAGAATTCAATAATTTTTGCAGGGGTTGCTGGAGGTGCAATAACATCAATTTCAATAATCCTTTTCATAACGGCAGTGAGCGTTTCAGGCTCATGGATGGTGTCACAACCTTCCGCAACCTCACCAATTCTTGGAGCATTACTGGGAAAAATAATTTTCAGGGAGAAAATAGACGCGAGACTGGCCTTATCAATTATTTTAATTATTTTGTCTATATCTCTACTTCTTCTGTAGTCTCCTCTTCTACTTCGTATTGAATCTTTCTCGGTCTAAAAACATCTCTTACAAGTACGATATCTCCAACTGCTTTCACAATTCTGTAAGGGATTATCACACCCTTTGCTCTGGAGTTTATGAGGGCTCTGTTGTAGTCAACCACCGCTAATCCTTTTATCATCTTTCCCTCCGGATCCAGTATCACATCCTCGACCTTGCCAACATACCTACCCTCATCTGTAAACACTCTCAGACCGAAAAATGTTGTTATTTCACCAATCATGCTCATGATGGATTTTTGTCGGGTAAATATATTAGTTTTTCGAGAGTTGTGTGTTCCACAGTCCACAACTGAGCTCAAGAAGTAAACAATCTGTATTTTGTTCGTGGATTTTGAAGTTCGTAGAGTATTCTCCTGACTATCAGTTTTTCAGGGTGCTGTATTCCTTTAATCCTTGTTGAAATGTCTTCAAGACTCTCGAATGGTTTCTTTTTTCTTTCCTCTATTATTGCCCACATCATCTTCTTCCCTATTCCCGGGAGGAGTTCGAGCTGATGCATTTTGGTGGTAATGGGTTCAGCCTTGTTNAAGAAATCTACGAACCTTTTTTCGTTCTGCTTCACAATATATTCGAGAACGAAGGGCAATTCTGTTTTTGCAGCAGGTGTGAGACTGTCATAGGTAAGTCGTCTTTTTATCTTGTGAACGACATCTCGCTCACCCTTTCCTATGTAAACTCTATCCATCACCAGTGGAGAATGGTCTCTTTTTATACTTACTTCAAGAAGGGTAAAGTATTTCTCACCAACAACTTGGGCAAGAGGTTCTCGCCTGTGAATGGGTCTTTTATCATCAGGATGCCCGTAGGGCATAAAGTCGAGAATATAGGCATAATCTTCCAGTTTCTCTTTACTTTCTTTACTATCCGTTCTATGCCTGTTCATTGCACCAGCTCCTTCTCTAAAAATAGCAAAGTAACTATTTAATTTTTTCTTTAAATACGATACTTATCAATGACCTCGATTATCTCCTCTATTTGCTCTGGTGTCAGAGTCATTCTCTCTTTTGCATAAATTACACGAACTTCATCGGGAATTCTGGGCATTAAATCTGCTATTTTTATCGCCAAGTCGTGTCTACCAACCTGTGGAAGCTTTTCCAGTTCTTCTGCAAGAGCCTTTGCTTTTTCAGCTGGTAATTTTGAAAAATTTCTAAGATGTCTTAAAGCTCTTCGAGTCTCAAAAAGAAGTTCAGCCTCTTCCTGTCTCTTACTAACAATTTTCTCCATAATTTCTCTTGCTTCTGAAATTGTTATGTATTGGAACTCCTTAACCTCCTTAAACATCTCAATCACTTATTCTTTACTTTTTAAGTATTTTTCACATCTCATTTATCAAATTTGACACCGTGATTTGATATTTTTGGGTATTATCACTCAACTTATTAAGCAGTTTAGATTATCTGGGGTTTGAGGTGTTCCGGTCTGACTATCAGTGTTTTTATTTTACCCCCATCGCGAATTTCCACCAGATAAGCTTTTCCTCTCTGCCCCCTTACAATCCCGGTCCTTCCCTGAAATCTGGGATGCGGCATCCCCTTCTGGGATGCAGGTTCAATGTCGATGTGAACCCTTTGTCCAATTTCGAAAGTCTGGAGAAACCTCCTTATTCTGATTCCTCTTTCTCTGACCCTCTTCCTCAATTTTCTCCCTGACCTGTGCCTGAATCCATGAGATTTCCAGCCCATGCTCGTTACCTCCCACAAAGTCTGAGAGTTGGATAGTGGGGTAAGTGTTTTAAAGTTTTCTTTGAATTCATAGTCGANTTACCAAAAATTTTAAGTTTTTATTTTTGAGTTAATGCACACACAAAAATTTGGGGTGTGGATGATGGGGATCCCTCGTCTCGGCAGTTTAGTTGTCTGGATGTTTGCACTGTCCGCTCTCTCTGCCGNTCCTACCGCTGGAGTGACGATATATGTACCAGATGACTATGCGAGAATTCAATGGGCTGTTGATAATGCAAGCTGGGGTGACACGATAGTTGTAAAAGATGGACGTTATGTGGAAAACATCGTTGTGGATAAGCCACTAACCATAAGGTCGGAAAATGGACATCAAAGCTGCACCATTGAAGCAGCAGAACAATTCAAACCTGTGTTTAACATAACCTCAGATTTTGTTAGAATCTCAGGTTTTACCATAAAAGATCCAAGTCTTGGAGGCTTTGGAGCAGTGTATCTGAGAGGTGTGAGTCACTGTAATGTATCCTCCAACAATCTGACATCAAATGGTGTTTGTATCCGTTTAGATGCAGCAAGCCATTGCTCTGTAGTCAGCAATATTTGCAATGGTGNGTCTACAGGTATTTTCCTTTCGGATTCAGATTACAATTTAATTTCAAATAATATGATATTCGGTGGATATAGTGGGATAATTATTCAGGAATCAGATAACAACGTAGTGGAGAATTGTGTACTCTCTAACCAGGCTTATAATGGGCTGGATATCGTGTATTCTGACAACAATACAATTGCGAGCAATCAGATTGAAGACGTAGATAGAGGAATAGTGATTTGGTATACNACAAACAGCGTTATAAGTGGAAATCTAATGAAAGGATCCGGCATATATATTTATGGCCCTTCCTTAAAGTATTTCATTCATCAGATTGATACGGGAAACAAGGTTAACGGAAAACCTGTAATCTACTGGAAAAATATTAGCAGCGCAGTTGTTCCTGTTGGTGCGGGAGAAGTAATTCTGGTTAACTGCACGGACATTCACGTAGAAAACCAGCAGATNGATAATGGAACAGTGGCGATACTCGCAGCCTTCTCATCTGGTATCCACGTTTCGAACTGTGAAATTAAAGAACAAATGGAATGGGGACTGTTTTTTTATGAGGTGGATTATGGAGAGGTGGTAGGTAATACCTTCATGAACAACGATGTAGGGTTATATCTTTCTAACTCAAACCTCATTAACGTTTCGGAAAATACCTTTGAAGGCAATTACTATGGAATGCAGATTTCGGGGCGTGACAACAGAGTATCGGGTAACGAACTGAAAAGCGGTGAATATGGANTTTACCTATATAACTCATACGAAGCGATTGTGAATAACAACACGATCAGAGACAACAATTTCGGGATTTACTTTGAATACACGGAGAATTCGACCGTTTTCGGTAATTACGTGGTAGATAACGAGTATGGAGCATATCTTGAAAGTAGTAATAACAATGTGTTCTATCTCAACAGCTTTTTGAATAATGTAAACCTTTACNTTACNTGGAGCAATCAAAATATCCTCAACTCAACTTACGTAGTAGGATATATCTATGGTGGAAAAAGATACACAAATTATTTGGGTAATTACTGGAGTGATTATACTGGGAGCGACTCGGATGGGGATGGAATAGGTGATTCACCGTATCAGGTAGACAACCTTGTAGATCACTATCCGCTGGTTATTCTGTCAAGTAATTATGTGATTGTACCCCCCAACAAACCACCTATAGCTGAGTTTACTTTTGATCCTCAGTCCCCCTCAGTGGAGGAGATTGTCACTTTCAATGCGTCCCCAAGCTACGATCCTGATGGAACAGTAGTCACCTATGAATGGGATTTNGGAGATGGTACGAGTCTCACAACTGGTCAACCTTTAGTGACACACNTCTACTTAAATGAGGGCAGTTACACTGTAACTCTTACAGTTACAGATAATGAAGGGGCAATAAATTTCACATCGAAAGTGATCTCAGTAGGTCGGTTAACTTTCGGAGACCTTGATGAAGATGGAGATGTTGATTTCAATGATCTTATTGCAGTTCTCAATCTCATACTGACTGGGAGTTATAACTCTGTAGCTGATATGGACAGAGATGGCGACATAGACTTCAATGATCTGATTGGTGTGTTGAATGTTATTTTATCGGGGGGGTAAATTATTTTGAATTAATTTTTTATTTTTTGAGTGCTTGTTGAAAAGGTGAATGCTTATGCGGTTTGGTTTTTGGAGNATCGAGTAGAGCTGTTACAAAAATCTTTGACTTAATCTAATTTATTTTNTGTGTAAATACTTCACGTTCCGGATCCCCTACAGTTGAAAATGCTTTTATGCAAAACATGGTTCCTTTCAGAGATGAAGAGAGTCGTTGCTACAGGGACTTTCGATATAATTCATCCAGGACACATCAGGTTTTTGGAGGAAGCGAGCAAACTGGGTGATGAACTGATTGTAATAGTTGCAAGAGAAAAAAATGTAAAACATAAGCCTAAACCTGTGATACCTGAAGAACAAAGAAGAAGAGTTGTAGAAGCGATAAAATACGTAGATAGGGCCATTCTTGGTGACGAGGAGGACATTTTCAAGCCAATTGAGGAATTAAAACCAGATATCATCGTACTCGGCCACGACCAGCATTTCGACGAAAGGTGGCTGCAAGACGAACTCAGAAAAAGAAATCTGAATTGCAAGGTTGTTAGACTAAATGTCAAGGAGGAATGTGAACTGTGCAGTTCTCATGTTATTATAGATAGGATTCTTAAAAAGTATGGTAAAAACTCCGCTCACTTTCTGAAACATTCCGGGAGGTGAGATAGTTGCTGCTCATGATTCCGGGGCCGGTGCAACTACATGAAAGAATTGTGAAGGCCATGTGCAGACAGATGATAGGTCACAGAGGGGACGAATTCGCTAAAATCATGAAATTCTGTACTGAAGGTCTAAAAGAGCTTTTTGGTACAAAAGGAGATGTTTACATAATTTCTGGTTCCGGTACAGCAGGTATGGAGGCAGCCATAGCTACATTCAGCAAGGTAAGAAAGATCGCCACCATCGAGAATGGGAAGTTCGGAGAAAGACTGGGTGACATAGCTTCACGTTATACAGAAGTTGAGAGGGTTCGGTTTGAGTGGGGGAAGTCTGTTGAACTTGATAGAGTAAAGGAGGCACTTGATAATGGTTGTGAAGCAGTTGCATTTGTTCACAATGAAACTTCAACTGGGATTTTAAATCCTGCAAGAGAGATAGGGAAGCTTGCAAAGGAGTATGATGCTCTTATTATCATGGATGGTATAACCTCTGTGGGAGGCGATTACGTTAAAATGGATGAGTGGGGAGTTGATGTGGCTATTGTTGGAAGTCAGAAGTGCCTTGGCTGTCCCCCAGGACTGGCTGCTGTGGCAGTTAGGGAAACAGCTTGGGACTATTACAATGACAGGTGCCCCTATTACCTGGATTTAGCGGCATACCGGAAGAAACTTCCAGAATTTCAGACACCTTACACACCTACCATCCCCCTCTTTTTTGCTTTGGAGGAAGCACTTAGAATGATAAAGGAAGAAGGTCTGGAGAATAGGATCCAGCGTCACAGAATAATGAGTTCTGCTGTAAGAAAATGGGCAGTTGAAGCTGGACTTGAGTTATTTCCAGAACTGAACAAATACTCAAGTTACTCAAACACTGTAACTGCTATAAAAATGCCAGAAGGTATAACGGACAAGGAGTTGAGAGGAACTCTGAAGAAGGAATACGGAATACTGATAAGTGGTGGACAGGAGAAACTCAAGGGGAAAATTTTCAGAATTGGAACAATGGGAAATATAGGCAAATTTGAAATAATTGCAACCCTCTCTGCAATTGAAGATGTCTTGAGGAGAAAGAACATTGGAAAATCAGCGATAGAATANGCCCAAATTTTGCTGAGGGATCTGACATGACTTTGAAAATCGGTATAGCGGATACGACCTTTTCACGGATCAATATGGGAAAAATTGCGATAGATGAACTCAGAAAAGTAAGTACAATTCCTTATGAGAGGTACACGGTACCGGGAATAAAGGATCTTCCCGTTGCAGCAAAAAAGCTCATCGAGGAAAAAGGATGCGATCTTGTGATCACACTTGGCTGGGTTGGAGGAACGCAGAAAGATATGCTGAGTTACGTTGTTCTGAGTATGGGTCTCGTTATAGTTCAGCTAATGACGAACAAACACATCATTGATGTAACTATTCACGAGGATGAGGCGGAAAGTGAGAAGGAGCTTTTACAGATTGCTGAGAACAGAGTGAGAGAGCACGTGAGAAATGCTGTGGACATCCTGCTAAATCCCAAGAAGCTACAGAAAATGGCCGGAACAGGTCAGAGACAGGGATTTCCTGATGTAGGTCCGATTTTAAAGTAAACTTAAAAATTGAAAAGTGCATGGAAGAACAGCGGAANAATTAAAGAATTTAGAAACATCAAGAAGCAGACAATTCCCATGAAGCCTGGATTTCTCTGAACTTCTCTCTTGACATTTTGTAGTATTTCTCAGCTTCATTGTACTTTTTTATTTCTCTATAAAGGTCGCCCATCTGTTTTAGTGTTGTGGCAACGAACTGTGAAAAATCCCTGTCCAGTCTTTCAAGTTCTCTGAAAAGGTCGAGAGATTCCAGTAACTTTTTTTCTGCCTCATTGTATTTGCCGAGTTTTTTGCAGTAAATTCCAAAGTTGCTAAGGAGAAGGGCGAGATTGAACTTTACAGATTGATCTTTTTCACACAATCTTCTGTAAATCTCTTCAGCTTCGTAGTAGAATCTTTCTGCAGCGTCAAATTCTCCAAGTTTTACATAAATTTCGGCTGCATTGCTCAGCGTCTCGGCAAGTAACTCCTCATTATTGATCCCACGTCTTATTGCCAGTGCTTCGTCTATTTTTGTTCTTGCGTCAGAGTATTTTCCAAGCTCATAGTAAAGAGTAGCAAGATCGTTTTGAACTGCTGAGATTTCTTCTTCATCTCCAATTTCTTTAGATATTCTTTCTGCTTCAAGATACATCCTCTCGGCTCTATCTCTCATATCCATCAGAGTTAGAGCTCGTGCGGCATTTCTCATCATTAGAGGGACTACACTCTTCAAGCCGAGCTCCATACCAAGTTTTGCAGCATTAATTGATGAGACAACACAGGAAACAAGAGATTGATTGTCAGTATGCCTGGAAAGGTATTCTGAAGTGTAAGCAAAGTACGTGAGCCTCACGACATTTCTCCATTNCTCATCAATATCCTTTATAATTTCCGGATTTCTAAAAATCCTCTCCACGGCTTCTCTGACAGTTGTTGGAGCGACACTTTTTATTAAATCGAAAGCTTCAAGAGATCTTCCTTTTTTTATTAACTCTCCTATTTTTTCAAGAATTTCCATAGAGTCTCGTCTCATTCGAATTACTTAAAAAACTTCCTAAAAGTTCGGTGAACTTTTTCCTGATTAATTTGTGTTAATGTACTTCAAAATTAAACCATTTTTGAAGATTTCAAAAAAGTTAAACATTCTCGCGAGGTGGAATGGATATGGAGAGGATTGAAATTGACTGTCCGATTTGCGATGATGGGAAGCTGCATGAAGTTGAAGTCCTCGAAATTAAAAAGGGGACATTCAGGAGAAGAAGTGCCGAATTTGAGGCAGTAGTTTTTATTGTAAGATGTCTTGACTGCGGGACAAAAGGCATAGTGAGAAAAGTTGAAGCTATTGGGATGGAGAGTTATGAATTTCCCTNTGAGGACTGATTATTGCGTGGAATTTGACGAAAACATAGCTGACGACTCTGTAGTTTGCTGGGGTGTGAGCGTACCACTCCTGAAATCCTCACTGTTTGGGAAAGATAGAGAAGAGAGAAAAAGAGTGATTTCAGGAAAAATTATCTCCATTCTGCCTGAAATTCTTGATTTCCTGAATAAAGAAGGTATAAAACCTGAAAAGATCAAATTTTCACTGGCGTCAGCTTGGGTAAGATACTATGTGTTCAGAATGGAAGTTCTTACTCCTCATGGTGTTTTATTATATGCTTTAAACATATTGTCTCCGGGTTCAGATTTGAAGTCATTTAAGTCGGTAATTGAGAATCTTTCGGAAATTTTGAAATTGTTTCCTGAGAATATTGCAACACCGCTTGTGGTAGGTGATGAGTTCATGCTCCAGGAATGGGTGGACGGAACTCCTCTATCTGAATTTAGAGATGGAGACATTATGAGGAATTTAGAAGAGGCAAAAAAGTGTATTTCTCCTGTTGTTGAGTTTCTATTCAGATTAGCGAAGCTTGGATACGTTTACAATCCNTGGGACGATTATGAGCTGGTATTTAGAAATGGNGTGCCAGTTTTTCTTGATATAACTCGGTTTGAGAGGAAAAAGCTTGAACTGGAAGAGTTTTTCGAATTTTACTTTGGGGTACCATTCACTCCTCCTGAGGTTATAAAACCAAGTGATAATCCAGCGCACAGACTCTACTGGAGAGGAGTGAGAGAAGAGGATTATTTTGGTGCAAAAAGAGATGAGTATATTACTCTGTTCCTCAAAGGAGTTTCTATTGCATGCAAATCCTATGATGAGTACAGAAGAGTTCTTGATGGAGTAAGGAAGATCCAGCCACTTTGAATATTAAAAATACTGAAGATCTCTGTCCCAAATAGGTTTCTGGGTCACTCTTTCAAAAATTTCGATATCTTTATTAACTACCTGTTCGTCCAACCCACAGAACTACATTCACAGGTGTTAGACATGGCTGGAGAAATACTTGTTATAGGNGGTGGAATTGCTGGTTTAACTGCTGCCATCGAAGCTGCTGAAGCAGGTTACGATGTTATAATAGTGGAGAAAAATCCTTATCTTGGCGGAAGGGTTGCACAGTTAAACAAGTACTTTCCAAAACTCTGTCCACCGTTCTGCGGACTCGAAATATTCTTTAAGAGGATAAAAACAAATCCCAAAATCAAGTTTTTTACAAATGCTGAGGTTGAAGAAATCAGTGGAGAAGTGGGAAATTTCAGAGTAACCGTTAAACTGAAACCGAGGTATGTAAACGAAAACTGCACGGCATGTGGTGATTGTAGCCAGGTGTGTCCAGTTGAGATACCTGATCCCTTTAACTTTGGATTGAACAGGATTAAAGCTATCTACCTCCCGAATTCGATGGCAATGCCCTTCATATATGCAATAGACGATGCTCACTGCACAAAATGTGGAGATTGTGTTACAGCTTGCAAGTACAATGCAATAAATCTGGATGAAAAAGAAAGGAGTTTAACTCTCAATGTTGCAGCTATAATTGTCGCAACAGGCTGGATGCCTTACGATGCATCAAAAATTGACAATCTTGGCTATGGTAAATTTAAAAACGTTGTTACCAACATGGAAATGGAAAGACTCGCTTCAGTTGGGGGTCCGACTGGCGGTAAAATCCAGACGATGGATGGGAGAGATATACAGAGCATAGCTTTTGTCCANTGTGCGGGAAGTAGAGATGAGAACCATTTGCCTTACTGCTCAGCAGTTTGCTGCCTTGCAAGTTTGAAGCAGGCAACATACGTTAGAGAGCAGTATCCAGATGCTAAAATATATATCTTCTATATTGATATACGGGCTTTTGGTAGATACGAGGACTTCTTTGCAAAGGTTGTAAGCGATCCGAATATTGAACTGATAAAAGGCAAAGTTGCAAAGATTGAAGAGAAAGATGGAAAACTTGTTGTTACAGCAGAAGATACAGCGACGAACATTAGGGTTCACAAAGAGGTTGACATGGTTGTNCTCGCTACTGGAATGCAACCCTCGCTTTCTCTAAATGGAATAAAGGGACTTGAATATGATGAATACGGATTTGTTAGGGAAAAAGATGGAATCATCGCTGCCGGTGTTGCAGCTGAACCATCAGAAGTTGCAAGGGCCAATGAAAGTGCCACTGCAGCTGCGCTCAAAGCAATACAGGTTGTGAGGAGGGGGTGAATCGGATGGAAAAAGTTGGAGTTTACATCTGCACTGGCTGCGAAATAGACAAACTCGATATTGATAGACTGAAAAATGTTGTTAACGAAGAATTTGGGATCGAAGCAAAGGTTCACAATCATCTATGCTCTGAAAACGGATTAGAAATGATAAAAAAGGATATTGGGGAGCTTGAGGCAGTGGTCATNGCCGCATGTTCACCACGTGTTAAGTGGCATGTCTTCGAGTTCAATGGCAAGTATGTTGAACGTGTAAATCTGCGAGAGGGTGTNGTGTGGAGCCATGATATTGATGAACATGCTCAGGAGCTTGCTGAAGATTATCTGAGAATAGGGATTACAAAGGCTCAGAAAGCTGAGTANCCGGAGCCATATATTGAAGAAACTTCAAAAGACATCCTCGTTGTTGGTGGTGGGATTACAGGGTTAACGGCTGCACTTGAGGCGGCGAAGGCTGGCTATAAAGTGTATCTCGTCGAAAAAGAATCCGAACTCGGAGGATGGATGGCAAAGTTTTACAAGTCTCTACCCGCTTCNCCCCCCTATACTGAAATTCAGGNTCCTGTTGTTTTTGAGCTTATTGAGGAAGTGAGAGAAAATGAGAACGTTGTGGTGATGACCTCAGCGGTAATAGAGTCGATCAGTGGTCAGCCGGGCATGTTCGATGTCAAAGTGAAACAGAATGGCAGCGAGGTTGAATTCAGAGTTGGGGCTATCGTTGTTGCAACTGGCTGGAAGCCCTACGATGCCTCAAAACTGGAAGATCTTGGATACGGGAAATATGAGGATGTCATTACCAACATTCAGATGGAGGAAATGGCAAGAAGTGGTAAGCTGGTAAGACCGTCAAATGGAAAAGAAGTTAAAAACGTCGTCTTCATTCAATGTGCCGGTCAGAGAGATGAAAATCATCTTCCTTACTGCTCGTCTGTGTGCTGCCTTGTAAGTCTGAAGCAGGCAAAGTACGTCAGAGAACTCACAGATGGAAACGCGTTCATAATTTATAAGGACATGAGAACTCCTGGCCTATGGGAAGACTTTTACAAAACGATGCAGGANGATGAAGGTATATTTCTGACAAAGGGAGAAATTAAGGAAATAAAACAGGAAAACGGGAAACTACTGGTTGAAGTTGAAAACACTCTTCTGGGAGAGGATGTTACAATAGAAGCCGATCTTGTGGTACTCGCTACAGGTATGGTATCCACTCTAAAAGGACTTTACACTGTAAAGGAAGAATTTCCAGACGAACAAACCNTACCTTACCAGCACATTGCCGANCCAATACCCATAAAAGGTGAGGAAGACGTTGAAGAGTTTAAAAAAGCTGGACANATTCTCAATCTCCAGTACAGGCAGGGTCCTGAACTTCCAACACTGAAATACGGCTTTCCAGACTCCAATTACATCTGTTTCCCATATGAGAGCAGAAGACTTGGCATATATGCAGCGGGTTGTGTAAGGGCACCGATGGAAGGAGCATCGTGTATGGAGGATGCTGTAGGTGCAGCCCTTAAAGCAATTCAGGCTGTAGAACTTGTTGCAGAGGGTAAAACGACATTTCCAAGGACAGGAGATATCGATTANCCCCAGTTTTTCCTTCAGCGGTGTACACAGTGCAAGAGGTGCACTGAAGAGTGCCCGTTTGGCGCTCTTGACGAGGACGAAAAGGGAACACCACAACCAAATCCACTCAGGTGCAGAAGATGTGGAATTTGCTTTGGTGCATGTCCTGAGAGAATTGTGAACTTCAAGATGTACAGCATCGATCAGATAGCATCCGCTGTCAAGTCAATTTATGTACCGGATCCAAGCTGGGACGAGAGTGCTGAAGGAAAGCTCAGGATAATAGCATTTGTTTGCGAGAATGATGCATATCCAGCACTCGATATGGCAGCACTAAACAGACTGAAATACAGTCCCCTTGTGAGGGTAATTCCGGTAAGATGCCTGGGTTCGGTGAACAGAGTGTTTATAGCAGATGCTCTTTCGAAGGGTGTTGATGGTATATTAATGCTTGGCTGCAAATTCGGTGAGGATTATCAGTGCCACTTCATTAGAGGTAGTGAGCTTGCCAATAGAAGAATGGAGAATGTCCAAGAAACGCTGGAAAAACTGATGCTGGAGTCAGAGAGGGTCAAAGTGATTGAAGTGTCCATTTCAGAGTGGGATAGAATTCCAGAGATAATCAATGGATTTGTGGAGGAGATAATGCAACTCGAACCAAACCCCTACAAGGGGTTCTGATATATTTTTCAAGTTTTTAGAGGTGGTGAAGATGAGTACAGTTGTGGATCCTGAATTCACGAGGGATGTTATGGCTCTGGGTGGAAAAACTCTGAAGAAATGTTATCAGTGTGCGACTTGCAGTGTTATATGTCCTCACAGTCCTGATGAAAAGCCGTTTCCAAGAAAGGAGATGATTTGGGCTCAGTGGGGATTAAAGGATAAATTACTGAAAGATGCAGACATCTGGCTCTGCCATCAGTGTAATGATTGCAGCGATTACTGTCCAAGGGGGGCGAAGCCGGGTGAAGCACTTGCAGCGCTGAGGGCTAAGGCTGTTCAGGCGTATTCTTTTCCATCCTTCTTTGCAAAAATTCTGGCAAGACCGGCGGGCATTATAGTTTATTTTGCCATACCACTGATCCTGACATGGCTTTACATTTACCTCTTTAATCCGGCAATTCCTGAAGGAGAAATAGTGCTGGGCAAATTCATCCCGCATTTGCATATTGAACTTGCAGGTTTTGCTGTGGGTGGATGGGCTTTATTCGTTGCAGCTATTGGTATGTGGCGTTTCTGGACGGCGATAAATTCGGAGGTCTCTAAGGTCTACGAGTATGAGATTAAGGATGATGCAGAGCTTGTTGTTGTGAACAGATCTCCCCGTTTCATCGAATGTCTCTTCTGGTCTGTCATCGATATTATTCGACATTCAAAATTCAAGCTCTGTGATAAGGCATTCTACAGGTACTTTGCTCACTTCCTCATATTCTGGGGCTTCATCGTGCTTGGAATTGCAACTCTGGGCGATATAATTTATCTTTATGGGCTTGGAGTGGAGGAACTGGCTCTTCCCATCACAGATCCCGTGAAGATACTCGGTAATGCAGGAGCAGTTATGCTTCTNGTTGGCTCAGGGTGGGCAATTGTTGCAAGACTCGGTGATGAAAAAATCGGCTATGGAACTTACTTCGACTGGCTGTTTCTCGGAACGATCTTCGCTATTGGTGTTACAGGTGTTGCCATCGAGTCCCTGAGGTATGCGGGAAGCGTTGCAGCTTACTATGCCTACCTCATTCATCTGGTCCTCGTCTTTACACTGATTGCATATGCACCATATTCCAAATTTGCGCATTTACTCTATAGAACTCTGGCATACACGTGGGCTAAGAGNACAGGAAGAGAGGTTGAAGAGACTTAATTTTCTCAATTCTCGACCTTTTTAATAGCTTTTTTAAAACTCTTTTTTAAAGTCTTCCTGAACATTGCTCCGAAATTGTTAAATCTTGCCAGATATAATCCACAATCTGCAATGGATGCAATCGTGGAAGAAATCAGAAACGCTCTTAAGAATAGCGGTATTGATCAGCTAACTGAACTTCAGAGGAAAGCTTACAGTAGGATTCTTTCTGGTGAAAATTTGCTGATAATAGCTCCAACGGGAAGTGGAAAGACTGANGCGGCAATGATACCNCTTTTCCAGAAAATTCTGATGTGCAGAGAGAGAAGGGGGATATCTCTTATTTACATAACTCCTCTAAGAGCCCTTAACCGGGATATGCTAAGAAGATTGAGAAGTATAGCAGAAAATCTTGGTATATCGATCGATCTCAGGCATGGNGANACACCAGAGAGCAGGAGAATGAAGCAATCGAGAAGTCCACCGGAAATACTCATAACAACTCCAGAAACGTTTCAAATTCTTTTTCTGGGCAAGAAGCTCAGAGAAGCTTTGAAAAACGTCAGATATGTTGTTATTGACGAAATTCATGAGCTTGTGGATAACGAAAGAGGTGCACAACTGAGTATAGCTCTTGAAAGACTGAGGGAAATAGCTCAGTTTCAACTCATCGCTCTGTCTGCTACGGTAAGCGAACCATCGAAAGTGGCTGCTTTTGTAAAGTGCACAGAAGTACTGGATGAAAGTGCTGAGAAGGAGTACTCGTTTAAAGTCGTCAAACCAGAAGGAGAGTATGCAGACATCCAAAAAAATCTCCAGATTAGTAAAGAACTGGCTGCAGAACTGGGATACATCAGGGATATAATTGCAAAGCACGGATCTGTTCTTGTTTTCGTNAACACTCGTGCAACAGCGGAAGCTCTCGGTTTGAGGTTGAAAAAACTGCTGGATATTGAGGTGCATCATGGTAGCCTCTCAAAAGAAGCAAGAGTAGAAGCAGAAGAAAAATTCGCTTCTGGACAGCTTAAAGCACTTATCTGTACGTCCAGCATGGAGCTTGGTATCGATATAGGCCATGTAAATGCGGTAATTCAGTACAGCAGTCCCAGACAGGTTATCAGGCTAATTCAAAGAGTTGGCAGAAGTGGACACAGACTGGGGGAAAGGTCAAGAGGATACATTATTGCGTGTTATTTTGATGACATACTTGAATCGTGGGCTATTGTTAGAAGAGCGGAGAATGGGTTGCTGGAAGGTGCAGAAATTCACTTTAAGAGTTTGGACGTTCTTGCAAATCAAATCGCTGCTATGGCTCTTGAATATGGGAGAATCGATGCGAAAAAGGTTTACGGGATAATACGGAGGTCGTATCTGTTCAGAAATCTTAGCGTTGAAGAGTTTAACTCAATCTGCCAATACCTTGCTGAAATTGGACGAATTTTCTACGATGGAAAAGAGATAGTGGCAAGAAGAGGCACGAGAAAGTATTTCTATGATAATATCTCTATGATTCCGGACGAAAAGAGGTACAGGGTTGTTGATGTAACAACAAAGAGGACAATAGGAACGCTGGATGAAAGTTTTCTGTCAACTTTCAGTGGCGAGATTTTTGCAATGAAGGGTGAACTCTGGAGAGTTCTCAGCGTTGATGAGGCNGTCAGGGTTGAACCTGTGACTGCNGAAGGAGAGATTCCCTCATGGGCAGGTGAGGAAATTCCCGTACCATTTGAGGTTGCACAGGATGTCGGAAGACTGAGAATGTGGATAGCAGGTCTTATCAGGACTTATGGTAAAGAAAAATCAATTGAAATTCTGATGAAAGAGTTTGACACAAATGAGGAAGCCTGTCGGGAAGTTGTTAGGGTTATATCCGAGCAGATTCAGAAAGGTTTTGCAGTTCCAACGGATACACATCTGACCATTGAGTCATCTGAAGGAATATGCGTGATAAATGCCTGTTTTGGTCATAAAGTAAATGAAGCCCTGGGAAGAATTCTGGCCTTACTCCTCTCTGCGAAAAAGGGAAGAAACGTCTCTGTTGAGATAGATCCTTACAGAATACGGCTCTATCCAGCTTCAGCTGATGAAGTTAAAGAAGTTCTCCTTTCTGTTAAGCCTGAAACAGTAGAATTTCTGGCAGAAAGAGCTCTTACAGGAACAAGACTCCTCGAATGGAAAGTTGTAAATTCCGCAAGAAAGTTTGGTCTGCTGAGCAAGAGTGATGATCTGAGCCGAGTTAACCTGAAAAACTTTGTGGTTAAACTCAAAGAAACACCAGTTTACAGGGAAGCACTCAGGGAGATATTTCTGGAAAAAATGGATGTAAAAAAAGCTGCATATGTATTTGAGAAGATAGNGAAGGAGATAACCNTCTCAATTTACCATGAATTCAGTCCGATCAGCACGGCTTCACTTGAAAGAAGCTTCGATTTGATATCTGCCAAACCTGATGAGACAGTTCTAAAAGCTTTCAGAGATAGAATTAAGAATGAATTATGCAGAATTTACTGTCTAAACTGTGAGGCAAGTTACGTGGAAAAAGTCGCCAGTTTAGAGAAGTTTGTCTGTATAAAGTGTGGTTCAAGAATGATTGCCGTCTTCAGTAACAGGCGACGTGTTGAAGATTTCAGACGAGAAGAACTTTTCAGGATGGCCAATCTCATATTGAGTTATGGTAAGAGGGCTGTTTACGCTCTTNATGCTTACGGGGTCGGCACTGAGACTGCTGCAAGAATTCTTTCAANGTATTATCAGTCAGAAGAGGAATTTTTCAGAACTCTTCTGGATGCTGAGAGAAATTACGTGAAAACAAGGAGATTCTGGGATCTCTGACGGCTCAGGATTTTTGAGNTCGTTCGGAATCGATTTTAACTCTCGCCTTTATTCCGCTCCTCTCCTCGAATTCAAGTATAATCTCCAGCTTTTGGGGTTGAAGTACTCGATCGAGATCATTGAAAATCCTTTTTGCAACAGCTTCGTGGTGTAATGGCAAATCCCTGAATTTATGAAAATAACTCTTTAGGCTCTCATATTCGAGAATCCTATCATTTGGGATGTATCGAATATGTGCAACACCATAATCTCTCACTCCTGTAACTGGGCAAATACATGTAAATGGGCATAAAAGCTCCAGCTCTACATTGCCGTAGATATTGGGTAGAGTTCTGATTTCATCACGTGTGGCCGAATTGATCTCCTCTATCAGCTCGTCTACACCGTTTACATTCTTCTTGGAAAAATATAATGGCCATGGAGATCGTATTTTGCTGGTTGAATATGAAATAACAGTTTTCCCTTTCAGAGAGGCAATTACAGCTTCAGCCATCGCACCGAAGCTTGGCATATCACTGAGAAGAACAATAATGTCAGCCTTTTCGATGAGTTCCAGATCTTTCTCCACAATTTTTTTGCATAATTCGATCGATCCTCTGAAGTCATCTACTTCACTGTAATCATAAGAGAGCTGATCAAGAACTGTAAATCCGTTTTCCTTTAAAATTTTCTGGATCTCTTTTATTCTCTCTTTTCCTCCATAGCCTATTGAGCCGCAAACAAGGATTTTAACATCCTGCACATTTTTACTTATTTTTCTTGTTTTTCATAAGATTTTTCGTAGCGAACGTAAGACAAGGAACGTAAGACAAGATTTAAGTAATTATTAATTCAGCTTTGTCCATGGATCGGGTGGACACGCTTATCGGAAACCTCAAAAAACCTGCAAGAGTGAGTATCGAAAGAGCAAAGCTGTATACCGAGTCGATGAAACAAACAGANGGAGAACCAATGATAATAAGGCAGGCAAAGGCATTGAAGCACATTCTCGAGAATATTCCCATACAAATTCTGAATGGGGAACTGATCGTTGGAACAATGCTTCCCAATCCTCCCGGAGCGATAGTGTTTCCGGAAGGAGTTGGATTAAGACTTATAAACGATCTTGAAAGTCTACCCACAAGGGAAACCAACCGCCTCCTCGTTGATGAGGAAGACGCAAGAATTCTGAGGGAAGAAATTGCTCCCTACTGGCAGAATAAAACGATAGAAGCCTTTTCAACTCCACTTATGCCTGAGATAATTGAAATTCTTTACTCTGGATCCGTCTTTGTTCTTTCTGAATTTGCTGGAATATCGCATGTCGCGATAAATTATCCGTATCTAATGCGAAGAGGTTTCAGATGGTTCGCTGAAGAAAGTAGAAAAAGAATTGACGAAATTGAAAGTGAGGGAGTATGGGATGCTGAGAAACTGGCATTTTACACAGCAACCAAGATAGTTTCTGAAGCAATAATTGAGTATGGGAGAAGATACGCTGATCTTGCCGAAAAAATGGCAGAGGAAGAANAGGACGAGAAAAGAAGGGAGGAACTTTTGAAAATATCAGAGATCTGTAGAAAAGTTCCTGCAGAAAAACCTGAAACCTTCTGGGAAGCCGTTCAATTCCTGTGGCTTGTTCAGTCGGCTCTACACCAAGAGAACTATGAGCAGGCAATATCCATGGGTAGAATTGACCAGTACCTCTATCCATTTTATGTGAAGGATTTGAAAGAGGGTAGAATTAACAGGGAAATGGCATTTGATATACTCGCAAATCTGTGGGTTAAGACCAATGAAATCGTACCTCCCTTTGATTCTCTGCTCGAACAGTATTTCAGCGGTCAGGCTACAAATCAGGCATTAACGATAGGAGGAACGGACATCTACGGAAATGATGCAACAAACGAGTTAACTTTCCTTATGCTTGAGGTTACAGACAAGTTGAGATTGAGACAACCAAATGTACATGTAAGGGTGAGCAGCAGAACGCCAGATGAATTTCTTGACAGACTTGCACAGGTCATCGCGGCAGGCTGTAACGCAATAGCAGTATTTAATGATGAAGCTGCCGTTAAANCTCTCAAGCATGTTGGTGTAAGTGATGAGGATGCCTGGAATTACACTACAGTGGGATGTGTTGAAATTGCGCCCTTTGGAAACAGCTTCACCTCAAGCGATGCTGCCCTGATAAATATTGTAAAAGCACTTGAGTATGCGATGAACGAGGGCANGGACATGATGTTTGGATATGAATATGGGGTAAAAACTCCACCACCTGAGACACTTGAAGATTTGATCGAGAATTTCAAAAAGCANCTTTCTCATATTGTCAGGCTGGTAGTAAAGGGATGCAACATTCTTGGGTATGCAAATGCGAAAGTGAAGCCGACTCCGTTTCTATCGATTTGCGTAGAAGATTGTTTTGAGAAGGGGGTGGATGTCACTGAGGGAGGAGCGAGATACAACTTCACAGGAATACAGGCTGTGGGCTTTGCTGATATCGCGGATTCATTTGTAGCAATCGAACATGCACTAAAATCTGGTTATACACTCAGAGAGGTAATTGAAGCCTGTAAGAGTGATTTCAGCGACAATGAAGAGCTTCACAGGATTCTTGTGGAAGCTCCTAAATACGGAAATGATGTCGACTCAGCAGATAGGTATGCGAAAATGGTGCTTGAACTGTACTGCGATTATGTGAACAGTTACAGGAATTACCGAAATGGAAGGTTTATAGCTGGATGTTACCCCATGACGACTCATGTAGGCTTTGGGTATTTCACGGCTGCACTTCCATCGGGTAGAAAGAGTGGCACTCCACTCAATCCGGGAGTCAGTCCTTGCACGGGAGCAGACAAGGAAGGTGTAACGGCAGTAATTAAATCGGCCTGCAAGCTGAATTATGAGAAGTTACCTAATGGGGCTTCTCTAACTGTAAACCTCAGTACTGATGTACTTGGACCAAAAGGTCCGGAAATAATAAAAGCCATCTTGAAAAGCTTGGTAGATCTCGGAGGTATGCATATCCAGTTCAGTGTAGTTGATGCGAACGTTCTCAAAAAAGCTCAGGAAGATCCGGAAAGCTACAGATGGCTTCTTGTGAGAGTAGCGGGCTGGAGTTCTTACTTTGTTGAACTCTCCAGAGCTGTTCAGAATGAGATTATAGCCAGAATTTCATGTAAAATCTAATTTTAAGGAAATGCTGGGTAGAGTATTTAGAATTCAGAGATTCTCGATACATGATGGGTATGGCATAAGAACCACGGTATTCCTTAAGGGATGCCCTCTTCGATGTGTGTGGTGTCACAATCCAGAATCACAGAATTTTGAGAAGGAGCTGGGTTACGTTAGTGAGAAGTGTGTTTACTGTCTCAAATGTGTAGAAGTCTGTGAAATGAAGGCTATAAAACCCGNACAATCTGGAATGGTGGAAATAGACAGAAGAAAATGCAATCTCTGCGGGAAATGTGTTGAGGTATGCCGTGGAAAAGCTCTCGAAATCTTTGGTTTTGATATTNATGCTGAGGAGGTCGTGAAAATAGTCGAGAGAGACAGAGTGTTTTACAAACACTCTGGTGGTGGTGCTACATTCTCCGGTGGGGAACCCTACTACCAGCCGGAATTTCTTTTCTCACTTCTCTTCCTTTGCAAGGAGAGAGGAATAAACACGGCGGTTGATACATCAGGATACACGAGCTGGAAAACGATTTCAGAGTCTATTGATCTGGTGGACCTTTTTCTGTATGACTTGAAGGACTACGACACTGAAAGACACAGAGCAACGACGGG
>MTNC01000095.1 GCA_002010285.1 Archaeoglobus sp. JdFR-41
TTTTATTTAAGTTTTTATTTGGTTGTATTTTGACCATTTTTAAAAATCAACTGTCTGTCATTTACATTCAAGCCTCAATCCCAACAGCACTGAGTAATCTCTTTTTTATGGCTTCAGTTATAAGCTTGCTCAGAGCATCTCTATCGCTTATCTCTCCGAAAATTCCAAGTGAAATCTGAGCTCCTGCAGCATGAGCATGACCGCCTGCACTTCCAACGTCTCCAAAAGCTCTTTTCAGCACTTCACCGATGTTTATTCTAACATCTTTATTTCTGGCTGAAATGTAAACTTTATCTTTTAGAATACCAAAAACAACTGCAGTGGAGATCCCTTCAAGACGCAGGAGAAAATCTGCTGCCTGTGGTAAGGTATCGCGGTCGTTGATGAACCCTGCAAAGCTCAGGAGAAAGCTCGAATAGATCTGCCTGTTTCGGATTGCAGTTCCAAGTACATCAAGGGTTTCAGTTGAGATTGCTGGTCCCTCCATTTTCTCAATCATCTCATGATCAACAAAGGGATACAGAAAAGCAGCAGCGAGGAAATCAGCTGTCCTCGCATTTCTTTTAAATTCGTCTGTTTCGCTCTTGATACCAAAAAACAAGGCAGTGGCGAGGATTTTGCTTGGAACGATCTTCAACTCCCTCACGTATTCTGCGAGAATCGTTGCTGTAGAACCAACATCTCCTCTAACATCAACGTACTCTGCAACAACTTTCTCGACAGGATGATGATCTATCACAATTGAGATCTCTATTTCGGGGGGTATTGAATTGTTTACACCTGGACCAGAGGAATCTACGAGNGCGAATTTCTCGTATTCTTCGAGATTCACCTCATCAGCTCTCAGCATTGGGATTTCCAGCAGGTTTACCATGGCTCGGTTTTTCTGGTGGAGTATTTCTCCATAATACAGGATGTCTGCTTCAACGTCGAAATTTCTGGCTATCTCTCTAAGTGCATAGGCAGATGAAATCGAATCAGGATCTGGATTATCATGTGTGAAAACTCCGAGTTTTCCGTTCATGTTTTCGAGAATCTCTCTCAACTTTTTGAGTTTCCTGTAAGTTTCAATCATTCTCAATTTTTGAAGCACGGAACTCTTGATTGCGTCNGAGGTTAGAACAACTATATCTGCACCAGCTTCTTCCAGTTCGTCCTTCTTTTTCTGAGAATTTGCTCTTGAAACAATAAAAACTTCTTTATTCAACTGCCTGATTGTTTTTACAACTTCAATNTTGGTGTCATCCTTGGAGTTCAAAACAATAATGGCGGAAACTGTTTCAAAATTCAGTTTTTTGAGGAACTTTTCATCTGCCGGATCGGCTGTAATGGCGTCGTATCCTTCATCCTGGAGGAGTTCGACCTTCTCAGATGAGGAATCCACTCCAAGAACGTTCTTGCCCATCTTGGAAAGTTCTCTAATTACTCCTATGCCTGCGGATTCGCATCCAATAACAACGTATTCAGGAGTGAGAGCATCGTTGTTCATTTCAAAATTGAAAGCTTTGAATGTTATTAAAATTTCTGGTTTGATGTAACTTTTCTGTGATTTCCAGTGTTAGTTTGGATACGTTNGTTTGGATACATCTCATGATATATATTGTTTTAAGGTTATGATAGCAGGGTTACGATAGTGTAAAATTAATACTGAATAATTGTGGTTTTCTGTGTTGTTGNAATCTTACAAAAACTTTTTAAACTAAAGTGTGAAAAAAACGGGCATGTTTGGTGGCTGTGTGTGGCAAAAGAAAGNAGCAGCGGTCATAATACTAATAATTACAATAATAACAATGAACGCTACCATAGCTGCACCACTTGACATCAGTATCGAGGAAAAATTCAACACAACGGCTGATTTTAATGGAGCTGCATATACCTACACGACCGATGTTACAGGCTTCATAAACATAACCAACAGGGGAAATGATGATCTGTATGACGTTTGGGTGGTAATTGACCTCAACAATGCAGTTGGTGGAACGCTGAACATAGCCTTTGAGAATGCGAGTTCCAACGTGTACATATACACGAGTCTTCCAGCCTCTATGAAGCAAAATGTTAGAAAGAACCTCAATACAACAGGTGCAACACATTTTGTTCACATNCCCCATCTGAAACCAAATGAAGTGGTAAGTCTCAGCTACGATGTTGATGATGGTGCATTGGGAATCTCGAATTCTGCTCCATTCCTTGTAGATGAAAGGTTCAATGTGACAAAGATTCCTGCAAACAGGGATGTAGCATGGAAAGTTTATCTGAATGTGACCCTCAATCAGAGTTTCTTCTCGAGTTTCTCGCTTACTCCAGACGTCCAAATGGATATCTACAAATATCTGAGCAATAATCCAAGCTACTACGGAAGCTCCAACTGGACGAGCCTTGGACCGGTTTCGAATCCATCGACAAATAAGGGAGCGGCTACAACAGCAAATGGCGGATGGGGTACAGTTGATCCAGATGAGCTTGATGTCACTGGCATTTCCCTCACGTCCGCCAGTCCAGCAGTAAACATAACCTTTGTTGTTCAGGGTAGAAACGCTATAAGCGTAAACCAGACCGATTATGCTCTTGAACCTTTCGGCTTTGCTGCAATTGTCTTCAGCTTTGACGGGAACGTCAGTGGAACAAAGATTCTGGATGTGTTTGCTACAGGAAACGCATCAATAGCGGTTAGAAAGAGTGGGCCAGAACAGAATGCGACAGGTGAGTGGGTCGTCTGGAAAGGTAATGCCACAATTACGAACAGAGCTTCTGGACTTACGTATGTACTCAGAAATGTGACGCTCTGGGCGACAGGTGCCCCAAGTTTTACGAGTATTGTATACGGACCGACTCAGTATAAACCCAACCAGCAATTAACTGCCGGCAACTCGTACACATCACCCACCATCCAGTTTGAATACNATGGTGTGCCGGTTATCTGGGCAAATGCAACATTCGAGCTGGTAAAGAGCACTGGGAGCGGATGGTTCGTAAATCAAACTTCTGAAAATCTAAACAACGCAACCTATAACAGCANGTACATAGTGATTGAGAAAATCTATGTTATCGGTACGTATCTGATTAAAGTTACAAAGCATGTGATTCCTAATTCCAGCGCAGGCAGCAACGTGTTTGACATCTATCTGGTAGTTGAAAACCTTGGCGGGCAGAGTTCACCATATGTGTATGTTTACGACATGATTCCTGTAAACTTCAGCGAATTCAACTGGGACAGTAGCTGGGCTGATGTTAAACAGGATGGAAACTGGGTAAACAAGTCCTCGATGTTTGCCGGAAATGGAAGTGTTAACAATCCAATGGCGGGGTATGTCAAGGGATATTGGTGGCGTCTGAACCCGCTCAATGGGGGCTCAAACGGTGATGGGAGCTACACAGACTATGTAGAAATCGCTGCAAATCAGAGTGTTGTAATCTTCTATCAGATGCAGGGTAGCGGAGAATTCCGACCGATGGATGCTTTTATAGTTGGCATTGATCCAATGCTCTCAATGAATGAACAGACCTCACCGAGAATAACGATAGTGAGCGGATCTGCAGCATCGAGCTATGAGACGGTAATCGCAGCTGTAACTCTTGCTCTCGGCGTCGTTGCAATGGCGCTTGTGAGGAGAGGGTAAAGAGTGGGAGAGTGGTAAAGATAATTTTGATAAGTTAAATTTTTAAATTTTAAACCCCATTTTTTGGATATGCGAAGGCCGAGGTTAATTTCATTGCTTTCTGCATCGCTTTTTCTTGTGATCATCATGTTTGTATTTCTGAGTGTACCTCCGAGTCTTGCTCAACCGGTAAAAGTTGAAGAAATCTCCAAATTAAAGGTCTATGTATTTGTAGGAGAGACTGCCCATGTTAAAGCTGATATGACTATAAAAAATCTTGCCTCAAGTCCTCTTGTTCCAGGAATTGGTGAGATCCGACTTCAGAAAAAACAACCATCAAAAATATGGATTTTTTCGATACCGGCAACTGAAAGACGGGAACCTGTCAACGTTTTGAACGTTAAAGCTTATTCGGGAGATAAAATTTTCAAAACCTATGTTGAGAAAAAAGACGACTACACCGTTATCTANTACGAGGTATGGTACCCCATACAACCAGGAAAAACTATAAATTTGACAATTGAATACGATGCTGATCTTGTTGAGAAGGGGATTCTATTCAAAACCATTACGCTCCCNNTTGGAGCAGACGTGGATATAAAAGATCTGGAAATAGTGGTGAATTCCGACTGGCATCTCTGTTTTGCCGATCCACCTATGGAAGGTAGCTGGAAAGCACAGCTTCCAGCAAATCATCTTACCTTTTTTACAGCCGAATTCTCGGTCATACCACTTCCGCAGCTTCCAGTCCGGGGCTACATTCTTTTCTGGGGATCAGTGCTCCTGCTTTTATCACTGCTCATTGTTGGTGTGGTTATTAAAAAAAGAGGTGGGAGAAAAGAGATAGTGGAGAAATAAAATGAGCAGAGCTTTTATACTTGTGATACTTCTGTTGTGGATTTTCAGTGCCATCTCTTATGCAGCACCACTAACATGCTTGATGGAGTTTAGAGAGGTTACTTTTTATCCGAATGGAACCCAGAAAATTGGGAGAGATTGGATTGTGGTGGATATAGAAAACCAATTTAGCAACGATATTTATAATATAAGGATATTTTACAGAAATACAAGTGTTGTACTTCCTCATCTTGCTCCTGGTCAGAGTTTGCGGATTGATCCGTATCTAACACTGGAACCACATCCCTTTGATATGTCGGTGAACGCCACATCTGAAGAGACCCCATCCGGTTATTACGCTGTGAAGTACACGGTTATTAATAAATACGCTTTCCCACTCCACGTAAATATTACCATCCCCATGTTTACGAGCTATGTGAGATGTGATGGCTGCACAGTCAGAAATCAGGAGATAGTAGTTCCTTTAAATCTTTCCGGTTATGGTGAAGCCTCGTTTACACTTTATGTCAGAAACATTGACATTCCAGATGGAAGAGTAGCTTTTAAAGTAGAGGACATCGCGCCACTCAGATTCAGCACCTCTCTTGACTTCAGTGTACAGAAATCAAATATTGATACTTCTTGGTTTGCAACATTTTTGGTTTCAAATCCCTTTAATTACAGTCTCAATGTTACGCTTAAGGCATGGGCTAAGGTAGAGGAGAACGAGACTGAGTTGTTCAATCTTACCCTGTCTATGGGTCCTCATGGCAACTGGAGTGGAGGAGCAACTGTTATATCAGATTCCCCGCCTGTTTTTTATCTCAAGGTAAAAGGCAGCACTTCAAGGGAGTGCAAAGTAGAGATAATGCCTGCAATAAGCGAGGGGGCAAGGTATCTCATTGGTTATGGTTTGCTGAAGGGTATGGTTTCCAGGGAGGAAGTTTACAGGATTCCGTACATACCTCCCACACCTATTCCCACCCCTCCTCAAACCCCACCAACACCACAAGTCATGCCGACAACTCCTTTCCCTCCAACTCCAACTCCTCCACCCTTTTCTCCAACACCTACACCTGTACCTCCCACACCTGTTCCACCCATAACTCCGCCGGTAATCTATCCAGAGATCGCAAAGGAAGAGGCAGAAATGTATGTAGCGATGATGCTTCCTGCAACTTACGGACTCTTCATTTTCTTTGTCCTTCCAGCAATTCTTAACAGGAGAGGAGTGGTTGTAGCTGCGGAGGACTTTGGCAGAGTAACTTTTACTCTTGCTGCACTTTACGGGAGAAGATTATTCTCCTCTCCGTCCAATGCATTTCCAGGGTCAATAGTCACTCAGCCAGATGATGAACTTGTCAATGCTCTTGAAACACGCTTTGGACTTGGAAGGGATCAGGCTGAAATAATAGCGGTTGCAATTAAACTCTCGAAGCCTTTAATTACCTCTAATGATAAAGTGGCAAGGGCGGCAGTTGAAAGTGGATGTATGGTGATCAGGCTGGGTGGATAAAATGGAAGAAATAGAGCACACCCTTGANGAATTAATCAGAAAAGCAAAAAGAAGAGATACACTTGCAGCGATTTTAATCTCATCCTCTTTTTTGGTATTTGGGCTTCTTGCATTAATTCTTCTTGATCTTGTAAATCTTGGCGCTTTTAAGGGGATAATTGCTGTCACTCTGGTGGTTATTGCTTGGTTCATAACCATGGTTGGCATATACATACTTATCTCTGCTCCATATCCTGAGCTTCCATCAAGGGTGGTTGCTGACTCTTCGGGAGTCAAGGGGCTTGCAGCAAGGAATTATTCTGGAAAAATCTATGTCCCGAGAAAGAGTTATGCCAATCTACCCAAGGCTGATGCACTCAAAATGAATCTGGAAGTAATTTCACCGGATGAAGAATCATCAGCCAGATATGCCAAGTACGGTGAAGAGCTTGCTGAGGCCATAGCTGCCGCAAAGATGCTCAGAGCAAGGTATATCGTCAGTGATAGGGGGAACAGGAAAATTGAAGGTATTAAAATAGTAAAGCCTGAAGATTTTCAGAAAAAATAATGAATCACTCTATTTCGATTTTCTTTACTTCTTTCTCGACCTTGGGAATCGTTATTTCCAGAACGCCATTGGTGTAGCGAGCTTTTATTTTATCAAGGTTCAGATCAGATGGCAGGGAGATTCTTCTGTAAACTTTGCCGTACCTCCTCTCCTGTCTGAGATAGTCCTTGTGTTTCTCTTCTTTCTCCTCACGTCTTTCAGCTCTGATCACAAGATCTCCATCTTCAATGTAAACTTTGATGTCTTCCTTGTTAAAGCCCGGTAAGTCTGCTACAACCCTTATCTGATCTTCCTCATCAATTACATCCATTGGTGCGTCCATACGTATCTCTCGCATTTCGGGAAATCTGAATCTCTCAAATTCCTCAAATAGTCTGTTCATCCTTTCCTGAAGTTTTCTCAACTCTTCAAACGGGTCAAACAGCATGTTATCACCTCCNTATACTAACTTACTCTACCTAACTTAAGGTTAGTGAATCTGTATATAAACTTTTCGCACTTCTTTTTATTTCCATTGGTTGGGTTATCAAATGTGAGATGTGCAGTCTGCGGAAAGGAAATAGAGAATGGAACACTGTGTGGTAGGTGCCTGGCTGAAAGATGTGAGATTGCAAAGATAGAACCATTTGAAATAATTCAATGTTCAAGATGCGGCTTCATAAGGATTGGTGGGAGATGGAGGAACATATCACTTGAAGATGCTGTAAAAGAACTTGTGAGGAGAAATGTATTCATCACTGAGGAGTTTGAAGTTCATAATATCTTTATCAACCCGGATTTGAGTTCTCTCAAAATTAGCGGTAGGATAAGAGAGGAATCGGTGTCTGTGACTATCCCGGTTCGATATGTGCTGAAGAAAATAACCTGTTTGAGGTGCAGCAGAGAAGCTGGAGGATACTATGAGTCAATTGTACAGCTCAGAGCTGAAGGTAGGAAACTTGAGCAGCATGAGATTGAAAGAGCTACGGAAATCATAAATGAATTTCTTGCTAGAGAGGTTGAAAGTGAAAAATCATTTTTATCAAAAATTGAAGAGAGGAAAGAAGGAATTGACTTCTATTTTGGTGGTAGGGATACTGGAAGAAAAATATCCCAGAGAATAGCTAGGGAAATGGGGGGTAAGGTTAAGAAGAGCAGGAAGATTCATGGTCGGGTGGATGGCAGNGAAGTTTATCGCTTTACATACCTCGTACGGTTGCCAGGGTANGGAAATGGAGATGTGGTGGAGAGGGATAGGAGACTGTATGTTGTGAGGAATACGAGAGATGGTAAGGGGGTTGACATANTGACAGGTAAATCTGCCAATATTGAGGGCTCCAAAGTTGTTGCGAGAAAAAAAGACATTGGATCGGGAACTGTTGTCAATGTGGATGACAGTGTTGCAGAAATTCTGACGGATGAAGGTGTTTTGGTTAGAACTCAAAAACCCGCGGGAATCAGTATAGGAAAAAGAGTGAAAATATTTGAATTTGAGGGCAGATATTTCTCCTTTCCTGAGGATCTGGGTTAACGCTTATGAGCCCTTATTTAGCAGTTGTGGTTCCAAAAGAGGAGGCCGAAAAGGTCAGAAAAATTGCAGAAAAAACTGGAGCAAAAGATAAAAACAGGTTAATTGTTCAAAGAGGTAATTTTGTGGAAATTCCTGTAGTGGAGGGAAGTGAACACTTATTTAAGAGTTACCAGCTGATTGAGCAGAAAACTCCAGTTTTTGTCAGAAAAAAGAATCTATACACAATTCTGAAGGACAGGCTACCCAGACATCTTCATCAGTATATTCCGAGAAGTTACAAGATTGTTGGGGATATCGCCTTGGTCAAAATACACGACAAGCTTGAGGTGTACTCAAACCTTATTGGTGAAGCAATAATGGAAATTCATCCACGTTTAAAGTCTGTATGGAGAGATTTGGGGAGAGAAGGGATGCTCAGGACACCGAAGGTTCAGCTAATAGCTGGGAATGGAAGTGAAACTGTACACAAAGAAAATGGATGTCTATTTCGTATAGATGTCACGAAGGTTATGTTCAGCACGGGAAATCAGGGTGAAAAGATGAGAATTGTGAAACTTGTCAGAGANGGAGAAATCATTGTTGACATGTTTGCGGGAATAGGTTACTTCTCCATCCCTCTGGCTGTCCATACTAAAGCGAAAAAAATCTATGCTATTGAGATAAATCCGATTTCTTTTCAGTTCCTTCTGGAGAACATTAAGCTCAATCGAGTGAACAATATTGTTCCAATCTTAGGTGATTCTATGCTTGTAACACCCGAAGGAGTTGCTGACCGAGTTATTATGGGCCATCTTTTCTGTCATCAGTTTTTGAAGGTGGCAATAAAAGCACTCAAAGATGAGGGGGGAATTATTCACTATCACGAGTCAACACCCGAAGCAGTGCTGGACAGACCGGTTGAAAGAGTAAAAGAAGCGTGTAAGAAAGTTGGTAAGAGCTGTGAGATACTGAGAGTCAAAAAGGTAAAGAATTACTCACCAGGGGTATATCACATGGTTGTGGATTTCAGAGTTCACTGAGAAAAATTAAAATTTAATAATAAAAATTTTAAAATTCCCANTCAACTACCTGCTTGTATGGGACCTTCTCGAACTTCCACTCACCACTGGCAGCATCGTATTTGCTGCAAACGAAGCACTTCCATTCCTCATCGTTGAGGTCTGGGTAATCTGTTCTGTAATAGTATCCNGGCCATCTTGTTTCNGTTCTGAAGAGCATATGTCTTACGTGAGCCTCAGCAGTCCAGACNCTGTGGATAAGTTCCCATGCTCTCATAAGCTCGTGCAGATCTCTTGCTGCAAGCTTGTCCAGGTCCTCTTTCAGGAATGCAAGAAGTTCAAGGGCTCTGTTAAGCATCTTCTCGTTTGTCTTGTAAATTGTTGCAATACCGGCAGCATACTCGTCCATNATCTTCTGGAGTCTGACAAGTCCCTGCCAGGGGAGTATATACTCTGGGTTTACGTCCTCGGTAACGGATAAGTTCCTCTTTTCAAGGTAAGTCACCATTGGTTTGAAAACTTCCTTCTTGAACTCTTCAGCAGCAGCCATGTCTACTTCTGGACTTGGGTTTTGCTCAATAATGTATCTAACTGCAGCTTTGCCGGCGATTCTACCCTCTGTAAATGAACCACTTGAGAATTTGTGCGGGTTCGCACCTGCACAATCGCCNACTGCAAAGAGACCNTTTACAGTTGTCATTCTGTTGTACTTGAGCGGGAAGAAGGCTGCATACTCTTCTGGCATGAGATCTTCTGGACCGCATACCCAGAAACCTGCTTCACCACTGTGTGAACCCATGATGTATGGTTCTGCTGGTGCAGCTTCAGATGGAACTTCTTGTGGGTCAATGTTCTGGCACGCCCAGAGCAGAGCCTGTGAAACTGTCATGTCAAGGAAGTCCTCAAATGCCTCTTCGTAAATCTTCTTGAGCTTCTTCTTATCTCCACCTGCAAGTTCTGCAAGTGCCTCTTCAGTGTGCATGTAGATTGGCTGGTTACCGTCCATGATCTCAAGCATGACCTGNTGGTTTCTCAGTGGAGTTGGTGTTGGCTGTGCTGCTCCGTATGGCTTGTATTTCTCGAGTTCGGCAGCTCTTGTCTGAATATATTCCTCTCCATGTGCATTCTTTGCCTTACACTTGAAGAATAGGAACCATGCACCTACTGGTCCGTATCCATCTTTGAATCTGAAAGGTATGAATCTGTGCTCAAACTGTGTGAGCATCGCGCCAGCCCACAGACCCATTGCATAACCGCTACCCGTATCGAATATCGCATACCAGGTTCTACCTGCAGCTTCACCTGTGCTTCTTGGTCTGAACAGAAGTGTTGCACCACCTGTAGCGAGTATAACTGCCTTTGCTTTGAAGATGTAGTACTTAGGCTCTCTGACACTGAATCCGACAGCTCCAGCTACCTGATTTGGATCATTCTTGTCCATCAGAAGCTTGACTATGAAAACTCTCTCGTAGATNTTTTCTTCACCCACAGCCATCTTTGCAGCTTCAGCGATAATTGGTTTGTAGGATTCGCCATGAATCATTATCTGCCACTGTCCTTCTCTAACATACTTCCCATCTGGTGTTTTCCAGATTGGCAGTCCCCACTTCTCGAAGAGATGGACTGTGCCGTCAACATGCCTTGCATAATCAGCGACGAGATCTTCTCTTGCAAGTCCCATCATGTCAAGGGTTACGTATCTCACGTAGTCTTCAATTGTGTTCTGCCTTTCCGATCTACCGGTGAGATCGAGATACGTGTTTATAGCAGATAGTCCCTGAGCAACTGCGCCACTCCTCTCAATTGCGGCCTTCTCAACAAGTGTTACTTTCAGACCGGCGAGCTTTGCCCAGTATGCTGCCTCATAAGCAGCTCCACAGCCTGAAAAACCTCCACCTATTATAAGAACATCAGTCTCAACGACCTCTGTCTGTACATCCTCCGGCTTGTAGGTTTCAACAACTTTTGGGACATATACCATTTAAATCACCCCTTTACTTCAGCTTGATTTTTGGAAGCTCGCTCAGACCCAACACATCNGGCTCTCCGGTCAGAAGTTGAGACTTAAGCGCCTCCTCTGTCGGTTCTGGCATACCCTCATACGGCTTAATTGAACCTTCGGGCGTTGTTCTGATTGGGAATTTGAATCTCAGAATTTTTCCATTTCTGTATTTTACAGTCCACATGATGGAGTCTGTACCTCTCATGGGCACACATGCTCCACCAAGCGGGGAGTAGTCCACGTAACCCCTGACATCAATAGCTCCCTGTGGACAAATCTTAACACAGCTGTAACACTCCCAGCACATGTCAGGTTCTCTATTGTAGGCCTTCATTGACTCCTTGTCCAAGACCATCAGGTCGTTTGGACATATGTACTGGCAGGCAGTCCTTTCCAAAGCTTTACATCCATCACACTTTTCCGGGTTTACATAACTTGGCATTTTTCCACCTCCCAAATTCTACCTGGTATTAAACCTTCACAACTTTCAACTAAAATAAATAAAACCCTTACCATTTTTACTCGATCTCTGGCGGTGGTATGTACTCATCCTCTTTTTTCGCTGCTTCCTGGATCTCTGGTAACCTTTCCAGGATTTTGTCTATCACATCGAGTGATTTAGACTTGGCGATCTCTTCAAACAATGCTCTTCTGAGCGCAACGGGAATGTCTTCGATGTACCCTCTTGAGTCGATCCTCGCTTTGTCAAATGACTTGAGAATTTGCTCGGATTTGTCTTCTGGTACTTCAACAATAAGGGCTTTCAGCTGACCACCAAAGAGGTCTGTGATTTTNTCCTCAAGGGATGTTCCTTTAATCTTTGCCAGCCTGTCTTCGTCCAGAATTACCGAAATATAATGCGGCATATCTTCTCACCTCACGCTTTCGGAATCTCCATTGCTGGAAGATCTATTTCAAGTTCTCTGTTCTTTGTCTCNAGGTATTTTCTGTTCACAAACGGGTAGCCGTATACTTTCCACCATTTCACTATTGCCTTGTAGACTTCCGGTCTCATCACGACTCTCGGTGGAAATACACCCTCAGCCACCATACCCCTCAGGAAGCTTCCACTGAATTTCTGACGGGCATCCAGATGATTGCAACTCTCGCTATAGGCTATTTCTTGGCATACTGGACAGTACCAGAATTCTGCCATGTTCTGTGGTATAATTTTCAGACCGTAGTCAACCTCATTAGGTGGAGCTTCAAAGCCAAAGCTTGGTATCCCCTTGCTCCATAAAATCTGTGTTGCATACATGTCGTAGTATTCTCCAACCGCTGCATGGTCTCTACCGAACATGTGGTGTGTGCAACCCAGATTCTGTCTTATAACTCCGTGTAGTAGTGACTCAATTGGGTTTCCGTACCTCATATCCCAGAGTGTGAATGTGACCATGTGCCTTTCGGGTTTTATGTAACCGTACTTGTTTACAGCCTCATGACCTTCGAGAATTGCCTCATCTGGGTAGTCACCCCTCCTTTTGGCTCCAATAATCGCATTAACAAGAATTCCGTGACATGGTTCAATATCACCTGTGAAGGCTGCGGCTTTCATCAACATTTCATGTCCAACATGAGGAACATTTCTTGTTTGGTGGGCTATTACGGTTCTCCATTTCTTTTCGTTTTTGATAACTTCTCTGCACTTTACTGGTGGAAACCAGAACCTATCATATGGTTCCTTGAATTTAGGCTCATTGACAATCGTGTATTTACCAGCGATTATCACGGGATTGTGGCTCCGGTAAATCATATAACCTGGATGTTTTTCATTAAATGGTTCTCTTACAACTTCCGGATTTTTTTCAGGAGTTCCAAAAGTCCTGGTTGCAACATCAACAGGATCTATCCTGTATACTTCTTCAATGTCAATTGTTGCGAAGGGCTGTCCTTTAAGTGTAAGTAGAAGTCTGTCCCCTTCTTTTACATCGAGTGATTTGTAGTCTTCNTCGCTAATATCGAAAAGTATGGGGTATGGGAAGATCCACTCACTCAGCAGTCTCCTCTCAGTGAGAACTCTCTCAAGCTCATTTTGAACCATTGAGCCTTCAACAGGGCTGAAGAAACCGTAGCAGACAGACATAATCTCTCTGTAAACGTGTCTTATTGGTGTACCGTCAGGAAGAGTTGTGGGTTTTAGTTCAAACGCTGGACAGCCAGCAATCATTTTTTCAGCGATTTCTCTTTTTTTAACAACTCTATCAACGAGTTTTCCGCCATGTGGTGGCGGTGTTTTGATAAGTCCCATCTCTAACACCTCACAGACTTTAATTACCTTGCTAATTTGGGCTAAGGTTTTATATATACCTTTCGAAATTTTTTCACATGATTAAAGGGAACCATATCTTTGAGAAGGCTCCGTTTCCTCGATAAAACGTTTAAAAAGCTTTTACATTTTTTCGAATTTTTCGAAATCTCTCTTTTCAACAAGTCTGAACTTTTTCACAAGAAGTCTTCCGGACATACCATCCCATACTTTTTCAGTTTCCATAAGTTCTATCCTTTTTTTGTAGAGTGGAGCATCAAGGACAAGTGTTTCATACTCNCCGCCCTCACCTGCAATGTGTATACCGTATTTTTTGTTTAATCTCTTTATCTCCTTGATGAATTCAGCATCAATTCGTCTTCCAAGAAAGCTCTCATCCAGACCCATTGCAGAAACGCTGACAATTACCGTCTCGAACAGGTTCGAGACTTTTGTNAATAATTCTTCCGGGTTTCTGTGCCAGAGAGGGGATAGCATTTTAACTCCACATCGCTTGCAAACTTTCTCGAATCTTCTGCGCTGGTATTCTGACTCTATTCCACCTATGGATATCGCTTCNATGTCAAGTTCAGCTATTTTTTCTGAAAGCCCATCCGAAAGTTCGTCAACCTCTCTTTCTTCCTTACCTGTGACGTAGATTTTTACAAGTGGTAGGGATATGCATTCAGCGATGGGCTGAAGCATTCCAAGATTTACCGAGTGGAACATATAGGAATACTCATTTGATGGCAGGACTCCCACAAGGGCTACCAGTTCGTGTTCAGATGCAACCTCATGTGCAGCAAGCATCGAGTCCTTACCACCGGAAATCAATGCGGCAACTCTCATAACTTCATCCTTCCATTTTCTCACTTAAAACTCAAATAGTCTCAGTCTTATTCCGCTATTTTGCTCTACTGCTCTTTCATAAACAACTTTTGCCACAGCGATATCTTGGATTGCNAGACCCGTGGAGTCAAAAACTGTAATTTCGTCAACTCCCTCTCTTCCACTCTTAATCCCCGCAATAACTTCACCAATCGTGGCGTGGACATCATTTATGTCCAGTAAACCTTTAGATACTGCCACGTTTATTTCTCCTCCATGCACAGCCTGTTCAATGTCATCTACTATTATTTTACCTCTCAAGAGTATATTTTCGTCAAGCTCTTGTTTTCCAGGTGCATCAGCTCCAATAGCGTTTATGTGAGTACCATCCTCAATCCACTCGTTTTTGACAATAGGTNTGGTTGATGGGGTTGTTGTAATCAAAACGTCACATTTACAGACTTCAGGTAGTTCTGCAAACATGCAGTTCAGGTTAAGGTTTTTGCAGTGATCCACAAATCTCACAGCAGCATTCCTACTGATGTCGTAGCATTTTATCAGTTCAGGATTGAACAACCTTAAAATTGCTTCAAGTTGAAAATACGCTTGCATACCACAGCCCACGAATCCAAAAATTTTGCTGTCATCTCTTGCTAGGTATTTTGATGCAACCCCTCCTGCAGCACCTGTTCTCAAACTTGTGATGTAGGTACCATCCATTATGGCGAGAGGAAAACCTGTTGCAGGGTCATTGAGAATTAAAACAGCCATAACAGTGGGAAGATTCAATTTACGGTTTTCAGGATGGGAGTTGACCCATTTCAGACCAGCATAGCCCATAAGATGAGCTGGCATGGCTCTAAGATCACCTTTTTCAAAGTTCAGGTAAACTTTCGACGGCATCTGAGTTTCTCCTTTTCCGTGAAGTCTAAACGCATCCTCAACGGCCTTAATTGCATCATCCATCGAAATCAGTCTCTTGACTTCGGTCTCGGTAAGAAACAGTGTTTCCATAAAATCCGTTCTTTGTTCAGCTAAAAATGTATTTCGAAATTTCTAAAGAGAGAAATTTTAGAGGAATGGATCCATTCTCAGGATTTGTTCTCTCTTTTCCTGATATCCAGATCAAACCTTTCTGCGTTCTCATCTGCTATTTTCTGGAGTAGTTCTATTATTTCTTGTCCTTTTGGATGTTTGAACAGATGTCTGAACCTTCTTTGAACTTTCAGATACTCTACAACAGGTTTTCTGTCTTTTATTTTTCTCACTGAGGTGAGAACTCCATTCTCGTATTCCACGAGAGGATACAGTGCTGTTTCAACGGCAAGCTTGGCAACTTTAATTGAGTCTTTTCCGTCGATTCCCCATCCTGTCACACAGGGTGAGTGTATTTGAATGTATTTTGCTCCTTCAAAGCTTGTGGCCTTCTTTATCTTTCTTCTTATATCGGCAGGGTAAGCCACTGAGGATGAGGCAACATATGGGATTCCGTGAGCTACTGCTATGGCTATCATATCCTTTTTTCTGCCCACTTTTCCGGGTAGAATTTTCCCAACAGGTGTGGTTGTGGTTGCCTCTCCTGGGGGGGTTAAGCCGCTTTGCTGATGACCTGTGTTTTGATACGCCTCGTTATCAAGGCAGATGTATATTATATCATGATTTCTGTCGAATACTCCTGATAGTGGACCAATACCTATGTCTGCGGTTGCGCCATCTCCTGCAAAAACAACTACGTGTCCTTCGTCTTTTCTCCCCATTGCTCGCAGTGCAGCCTCAATTCCAGCAGCTACGGCTGCAGCATTCTCAAATAGCGAGTGTATGTATGGTACTCCCCAGGCATTTTTTCCATACTGGGAACTTATGATTTCAAGACAGCCNGTAGAATTGGCGACAAAGCACTTTCCCTCCAGAGCCTGGAGAGTATTTTTGACTGCAATAGGTAAACCACAACCTGGACATGCTCCATGACCTCTGCCAAAGAATTTGAAGTTCATGGAACCACCTCCTCAAATTCGTGATGACCTTTGAACTGGAATCCTGGCACCTCCTTTCCTTCCAGAACTTTCAGAATACAATCCCTGATGAGTTCGTGGGGGATGTCTCTTCCACCCANACCCACTGCGAATGAATAAAACTCAGCGCTGGAATGTCCGTAAATTGAAGATTTCATCTCTATCGATACAGGGCCTTCATGGCCAAAGCTTACAGCTCTTTCAAATACGATGATTTTTTCCGCGTCCTTCAAAACCTTCCTTATTTCTTCAGTCGGGAATGGTCGGAAAGTTCGGAGTTTGATAAATCCAACATCATTTCCATCTTTTCGCAGGTNTTCGACAACTTTTCTTATCATCCCNACCACTGAACCCATTGCAACAACAAAAGTCTTGGAATCCGGGTATTCCACCTCTATGTGTCCGCCCCAGTCTCTCCCTGTAAGCTCTGCCCATTCTTTGAATACATCATCCATGACTTTCTTGGCTCTTTCCATGGCATTCTGCATGGCAACTCTGAACTCCATGTATATGTGCGGTGGAGCATAGCAACCGAACGCGAGTGGCTTTTTTGTTGTCATGTATGCAGCGGGTTCATAGGGTGGTAGAAAGCTATCAACAGTTTCCTGTTCAAGTAAGTCGATGGGTTCATAGGCGTGAGTGAGCTTGTATCCATCCATGCATATCATAAATGGCAGCAAAACTTTCTTGTTTTCTGCTATCTTGTACGCCTGTGGGATTGCGTCGTGCGCTTCCTGATTGTTTTCCACGTATATCTGAATTATTCCTGCGTCCCTCATTGCCATGCTGTCATGGTGGTCGTTCCATATGCTCAAGGGTGCTGAGAGAGCTCGGTTGGTGTTAACCAGAACTATCGGCAGTCTCATGCCTGCTGCATTGAAAAGTACTTCACTCATCAAAATCAGTCCCTGACTGCAAGTAGCTGTGAATGTTCTTGCCCCTGCAGCAGAAGCTCCTACAAGCATGCTGGCTGCTCCGAATTCAGATTCCGCTGTGATGTATTCGCAGCCTTCAAGCTCACCATTCGCATACATGGCTGCGAGGTTCTCAACTATTTCTGTCTGAGGTGTTATGGGATACGCACATATAACATGTGGTCTGCAGAGCTTAACGGAGTACGCGACTGAGTAGAAACCTCTAACAACTCTCCTCATTCTATCCACCTCAGCAGACCTCCAGCTTGTAAATATCTTTTATCTCCATTGTTATTGCTTGGTAAGGACAGACAGAAGCACAGACACCACAGCCCTTACAGTGGTCATAGTCAACCACCGCATACTTCTCATCGTTGAACNCCTTTACCTCAATGCAGAGGTCGGGACAGTACTGTTCGCATGTTTTGCATGCAGTGCACTTTTCCCTGTCAACAACGGCAAAATGGGTTCCCCAATCACCCGTTTTGATACTCTCGGACTGCAAAGGTTCAGATATTCCTCCTAAATTGATTTTTATCATTTACACACCTCCAGCATGTAATTGTATGCTTCTTCGACAAGTTTTGCATTCTTCTGTGCAAGTTCGCCACTAAACCATTCCTCAATCGTTTCAAGAAGAGATTCAAGAGAAACCAGCTGTGTAGCACCGGCAAAAGCTCCGACCATGGTGGTGTTGGTTATTGGTCTTCCAAGTTTTTCCATGGACATCTTTGTTGCGTTTATAGTTACAATCCTGAAGTCTGCATTACCAATACCCAACTCTTTTTCCAAATCCTCACTTCCCTTTGGATAATTGGCGATTAACATTCCCCCTTTTTTCAAACCGGCAATCACATTAACAGATTCCATAACCGTGGGATCAAGGATAACCACGTGGTCGGGGTTGTATATCTCGTCTCTTGCAACAATTGGTTCGTCTGATACTCTGAGAAAGGATGCAACAGGTGTACCACGCTTTTCAGCACCAAAGGTTGGAAACGAGAGCGTGTAGTAGCCCTCTTTAAATCCAGCGACGGCGAGAATGTCTGCCGCCGTCACAACTCCCTGACCTCCCCTGCCGTGAAACCTAACCTCGACTAAGATGNTGATCACCTCTTACTATCTTTTTGACCTCTTTTCGGAAAAACAGGTTGTTGGTTAAAAACTTTGCTTTTGAAAAATAAGATAAGAAATTAGATGTTTACGTTTTCAATAACTGTTGCTCCACCCTGTCCCCCACCACCACAGAGTGCTGCACATCCGTATTTAGCTCCTTCAATATTGAGTATTCTTGCCAGCGTTCCTGTAATTCTAATTCCACTGGCAGCAAGTGGGTGGCCAATTGCGATTCCTCCACCCTTGATGTTTACCTTATCTGNATCAAGCCCCAGTTTCTTTATCGCAAAGAGTGTAACGACCGCAAATGCCTCATTTATCTCCCAGTAGTCGATATCCTTGACTTCCAGTCCAGCATGTTTGAGAGCTTTTTTGCTTGCTGGAACTGGACCTTCTCCCATTACACTGGGTTCCACGCCAGCCCATCCAATTGAAACTATCCTTGCCATGGGTTCAAGACCGTACTCTTTTATTTTCTTCTTGCTCATCAGCATAACAGCTGATGCACCTGCATTAAGTGGGGACGAGTTTCCGGCAGTTATAACTCCACCAGGTTTGAAAGCTGGTGGCAGAGNNTCAACTTTTTCGAGTGAGGTGTCAGGTCTTATGGACTGGTCAACATCGATTACCTTCTTTGTTCCATCAGCTTGTTCAACCTCAATTGGAAGTATTTCTCCTTCTCTCTTTGTTGGATAACCATCACCGTTTCTGAAATATCCCTCTTTTAAAGCCTGTGCAGCTCTGTGGTGACTTCTAACAGCCCACTCATCAAGATCTCTTTTCGTCCATCCCAGCTCATCTTTGTACTTCTCAAAGAGCTTTTCAGCAGTCAAACCCATGCTCATCGCAGTCATTAAATCATATTTCTCGATCAGGTCACCTCTCGACATTAGAGTTGGGGAAACACCAAGATGGGGATTGAGGTCCATCTGCATCGGAAGATGAGTCATGTGTTCTATTCCGCAGGCNATTGTAACATCAGAGTAGCCGAGCATGATTTCCATTGCACACTGATGCATCGCAGACATTCCTGAAACGCAAACTCGCTCACTTCCCTGTGCCGGAACTTCAACGGGGAGTTCGGCAAGGAGAGTTATTGCCCTNCCTCCGTACAGCCAGTTCTCCTTCATCTGCATCGTACATCCAGTTATGACATCACCAATATCCTTCGGGTCGATTCCAGTTCTGTTTATCATTTCCTTAACGAGCATNGCAGCAACTGCTGGCATATCTATTTTGTTGAAAACATCTCTTTCGGGCTGCTTTGGTCTGGATCTCGAAAATGCAGATCTCAGAAAGTCAACAATATATACTTCTTCCATTCTAACACCTCCAGGTTTACTGAAAACTTCAAGAAATTAAAAAAATTTACATCAGTGGGTGTTTTCTGACGGCACTGATTCTGGAAGGCAGTTTACCGATGAGAGACCTTCCAATAATTTCAATTTCAATTTCTCTTGTACCCTCGTATATTTCGAGAATTCTTGCATCCCTGTACATTCTGGAGATTGCCTGTTCTCCCATAAAGCCGTATCCGCCGTATATCTGGAGAGCTTCGTGGACGACTTCCTGTGCAATCTTTGCGGAGTAGTACTTGGCCATCGCTGTCAGTGCCGGATCTGGCATACCCATTTTATCCTGGAAGTAAGCTGCTTGGAGGGTGAGTAATCTTGCAGCCTCAATTTTTGTTCTCATTTTTGCAAGTTTCTCCTGAGTAACTTGGAAGTCTATAAGCTTTCTCTCAAATACATCTCTGTTTTTGGCGTAGTTAAATGCCAGTTCAAATGCTCCCTGAGCAATTCCAACAGCCTGGAAAGCAACGGGAATTCTTGTAACGTTAAAGAATATCATGGTCTGGAAAAATCCATTCCCTTCTTGTCCAATCAGATTTTCTTTTGGAACTCTGACGTTCTTAAAAACAACTTCGGCTGTATCACTTGCTCTTATTCCAAGCTTATTTGTTAGTTTCCTTGCTTCAAGTCCTGGGGTATCCTTTTCAACGATAAACACACTCATTCCATGATGTCTCTTTGGTGGATTAGGGTCTGTTCTTGCGAGGACTACATAATAATCGGCTATTGTGCCATTTGTGATGAACATCTTTGTTCCATTGATAACGTATTCGTCTCCATCCTTATCTGCTCTTGTCTTGATTCCGGCAACATCACTTCCTGCCTGGGGTTCGGTGTAACATGCGCAGCAGATTTTTTCACCTTTTGCAAGTGGAGGAAGGTATTTTTTCTTCTGCTCTTCGTTGCCAAACATCTGTATCTGTTCTGAGCCAAATGTTGTTGCAACAATCATTCCAAGTCCGGCATCAACTCTCCAGAACTCCTCAATTACAAGTCCGGCATCAAGCACCCCCATTCCCTGTCCACCGTATTCTTCAGGTATTGCCATTCCAATAAATCCAAGTTTTGCTGCCTTCTTCCAGAGTTCGAACGGGAATTTCTCTTCTCTGTCGCATTCTTCTGCATAATTCGGAAATTCCTTTTCAGCGAATTCTCTGGCGGCATCCCTTATTGCTTTCTGCTCATCCGTAAGGATAAAATCTACCAGCATTTTTCACCACCGATTGGGAATCTTTCAGCCAATATTTAAGTTTTGCCAACTTTACACATGTTAGATAGGCTTTTAATCACGAAAAAAGTAAATAAAAAATAGTTTATTTTGTCGCAATGATGTATAGGTGGCTGGCTAAGCTTATATATCTCTCTGTAAATTTATTGCGATGAATCATCAAATCCCCCGGAAGCTGCTCAGTGAGCTTAAAGGATACCATGTGGTCGGACGTCACTCAGCAGTTAAAACCTGTCTGTGGCTGAAAAAATCGTTGAAGGAGGAGGGTGTATGCTACAAACAGAAGTTCTATGGCATTTCATCTCACCGATGCCTTCAAATGACCCCTGCTTTACTCTGCAATCAAACGTGTGTTTACTGCTGGCGCCCCTTGGAACTATTACAGGGATTTGATGCCTGGGATTCTCCTGAATACATAGTGGAGGAGAGTATAAAAGCTCAGCATCGCCTCTTAAGCGGATTTCACGGAACTGAGGGTGTGAACAGAAAAAAGCTGAATGAGGCTTACAGACCCAATCAGGTAGCGATAAGCCTTATCGGTGAACCAACTCTTTATCCCCACCTCCCAGAGCTGATAGAAGGATACAAAAAAAGAGGTTTTACCACATTCCTTGTTACCAATGGTACCAACCCAGATATGCTGGAAGAGGTAAATCCAACTCAGCTTTACATCAGTCTGACTGCATACAGTGAGGAGAGCCATTTAATGCTCAACAGACCTCTAAAAAGTTTCTGGGATAGGATTTTGAGGAGTCTGGATGTTATGAGGAGAAGCAATTCAAAAACGGTTATCAGGCTGACGCTTATCAGAGGTTATAACATGCATGATGATGCGATTGAGAGATATGCTGAGCTCGTGGACCGTGCATCGCCTGACTATATTGAGGCCAAGGCGTACATGTACCTCAGCTACTCGAGACTCAGGTTGAAGTATGAAAATATGCCAGAACATGAAGATATAAGGGATTTCAGCAAGAAACTGGAGAAAGCAACTTCATACAGAATTGTGGATGAATCACAGCCCAGCAGAGTTGTTCTGCTTAGTAGGTAACTGGTGGGAAATATGAACCTTAAGGAATGCAGAACGAGGCTTGAAGAACTTGAAAAAGCGAGGGAGGATCTATTAAGGCTTGTGAGAGAGTTGAGGATCAATGCGACCAAGGCAATTGCAGCAATTCACAGTGGAGAAGAACACGAGTCATACCTTAAAAAAGCGATCGAGATATTCGGTTCTGTGTCGAGTTACAGAATTTACAGTGAGATTTACCATTCCGTAACCCATGATGCTACTCAGGAACTCGTAGAAGCAATTGCACTGTCGAAAATAGTCAATAACTCATTCGATTTCAGTATTGAGATTGATGCTGATCCATCAGCGTTTGTTACCGGACTTGCTGATGTTGTGGGCGAGTTGAGGAGATACGCTCTTTCCCTTCTTGTGGAGGGCAAGTTCAGGAAAGCGGAGATGATCATGGAGATGATGGAGAAGATATATGGTGAGTTGATATCCTTTGCATCTCTTCCAGACAAACTTGTTCCAGGACTTAGGAGAAAATTGGATGTTGCCAGGACTGCCATAGAGCGAACAAAGTCGGATTATATTGCAGCCAGAGTTGCCAAGCTGGAAAATGGGGTGAAAAAAGGGTAAGTGAATTGGATGAAAGTCTGGGTTGGTATAGACGATACGGACAGCATAAACGGGATGTGCACAACATACCTCGCAACTCTTATCATTGAAAGAATAGAAAAAGAGCTCGGAAAAGTTGTTGGTTTACCCAGACTTGTACGACTGAACCCCACGATTCCATATAAAACCAGAGGAAATGGGGCAGTGAGCTTTCTCGTCGAGGTTGATGATAGAAATGAACTTATTGATGTTGTGAACGACCTTGTCTTGGAACATGCGATGCTTGAAGATGGCAACACAGATCCCGGCGTTGTTTTTGTTGATGATTCAATCGTTCACAGGTTGAGACAGTTTGCGGAGAGGACAATGAAAGACGTGGTATCGCTTGATGAAGCTCTGTTCATCATAGGAAAGTATTTCATCCCCCATTTGAAGTATAAGAAAGGCAGGGGTTTGATTGGTGCGTTAGCATCTGTGGGGGCTGAACTGAGAGATTTTACTCTGGAGCTTTTAGCCTATCGGTATCCTGAGAGGTTTGGTACGAAGAGGGAATATGATAGTGAAAGCTTCTTTGATGTGGACTATCTTCTCTATCCTCAGTTATTTGACACAGTTGACTGGTGTAATGATGTTGTAGTTGCAGTTCCAAGTACACCCTGTCCTGTACTCTATGGCCTGAGAGGAGAAAGTGTTGAGATTCTCCATCAGGCGTTCAGGATTGTGAGAACGGAAGCTGTTGACAGGTACATGATTTTTATAACAAATCACGCTACCGATATGCATTTGTTAAATGAAGAGGAGATTTCGAGCCTTCAAAACTATCGTTCATACAGACTGAAAGGAAAAGTTGTTAGAGAGCCCTATGATATTGAGGGTGGACACGTATTCTTTGAAATAGAAACCAGATTTGGTGATGTAAAGTGTGCAGCGTTTGAACCAACCAAACAGTTTCGAGGTATTGTCAGACAGTTGAGGGTTGGAGATGTGGTTGAAGTTTATGGATCAATGAAAAAAGATACGATAAATCTTGAGAAAATCAAAATCGAAAAACTCGCAGAGGTTTATGTTGAGGAAAATCCAATGTGTCCAGTTTGTGGAAAGCGAATGGAGTCTGCGGGGAAGATGAAGGGCTTCAGGTGTAAGAGGTGCAAGACAAAATCCATGAAGAGGATAAAGAAAAAGATACCGAGAAAGATCGAACCAGGATTCTATGAAGTACCGCCATCTGCCAGAAGACACCTTTCAATGCCACTTGTCAGGATGAATGGCAGAGAGATTCGTGGATTCAGGAAGCACGTTTTTAGATGAATTCTTTAAAAATTTGCTGAAGGTTGCTGAAAGATTTTTATTTCACTGAAGCGAAAACAATTGATGAAAAACTTTAACTATCTTCCATTCTTGATTGCAGGTATTGGACTTGTAATAGCTGGATACGTGTTGGTGGAGTTACAGAAGAATACGGATTATTTGATTAAGCCAGCTTACGCTGAGCTTGGTAAACCGTTTTATCTGAAGCTTAACCAGACTGCACGAATAATGTCTGAAAGACTGAATCTGAGCATTTTAAAACTTGTGGAGGATTCGAGATGTCCTGAAAATGTGGAATGTGTGTGGGAGGGTAGAGTTGTGTTGCTTCTGGAGATGCAGAAAGATAACTGGGTTAAGAATTTTACAATCAGCAGTGATTCTTCTGAAGTATGCGAGAATGAATACTGTGTGAAACTTATCTCAATTGAACCACAGAGGAAACAGGATATGAAATCTCAGGACTATTCAGCCATTCTGGTTGTTTTTAAACTTCAGAGTAATGAAACTGAAAAACCAGGTCTGGAGTTAAATCAAACGGGATTTTGTGGGTTCTCAACCTATGGCGAGTGTGTTACAGATAGGGATTGTATGGTGGGAGGCTGTTCAGGTCAGGTTTGTCAGTCAAAATTTGAGGAACCTGTCATTACTACCTGCGAATGGAAAGAATGTTACGATACAGAAAAATACGATGTTCAGTGTAGATGTATCGAGAATAAATGTCAGTGGTATCCAGGTTGACAGTTTCACTCTAATCTCATCTCCTTTTTTAACATTGTTAGGATCATATCTCCTTCCTCTTTCTGAGATGCGGTGGTTATGATGTGTATTTGCTGAACCGTCGCTCCGTTTATCAGTAAGGCTTTTATATTACCCCTGTCGTCGGTTCTGGTTAATTTAATTCTCACACCTCCGGTGGACACACCTTTGTTCTCTATCACACCAGGGACTATTTTCTTTATGTAGGGGGAGCTGGCAAGCTTAATCAGGAGGGAATGTCCTTCTCTGCCACCTATTATCGTTGAATGACTGCCATGGATCTTCTTACCGGGTGAAACTTCAACTTTCCTCAAAGATCTCTGTATTCTCAGATAATTTTCGAGTTTACTGAAGAATTCAGATTCTGAACTGAAGACATCCGACCTTGCAATGGAGAAGGGATAGAGAAAGTTTCTGAAGTATGATGCAGCCTCCTCTATTCCATCTTCATTGTCTCCTGATATTACGATCTCATCAATTCTCCTTTCGTATATCTTCTCAGCAGCAATCTCATACATGTTACGTATTGAGACCTCGTCNTCATATTTTCTGAAAGATATCAGTTCATTTTCTGAATCTCCAACAAAAAACAGAAAAAGTCTCGAAGATGACGTGTAAACACCGCATCCCAGAGCATGTCTTTTACTGCAGTTGAGACAGAAATGAGTAGGTTTTTCAAGTTTGAATCCGCACTCACATCTGAAATCATTTTTTAGTCGTTGAGGCATAGGAAGTGGCCGAGTTTCTCTTTCTTTGTTTTCAAATACGGGAGGTTTACCTCACATGGTGCAATTTCGATGGGTTCTCTCTTAACTTCAAATCCGTACTTTTTAAGTTCCTCAATCTTCAACGGGTTGTTTGTGAGAAGTCGAATTCTTCTGACTCCAAGATCGATAAGAATCTGGGCAGCTATACCATAGCTTCTAAGATCAGGTGGAAATCCGAGTTCAATGTTTGCATCCACTGTATCGACTCCATCTTCCTGAAGCTTGTATGCAACGAGTTTGTTTATAAGTCCAATACCCCTTCCCTCATGACCTCGCATGTATATGGCAACACCTTTACCCTCTCTGTCTATCATTTTGAGAGAGTTCTCAAGCTGATCGCCACAGTCACATCTCAAAGAGTGGAAAACATCTCCGGTTAAACACTCTGAATGTATTCTGACCATGACGTCTCCCCGAGTCACGTCACCTTTTACGAGGGCGATTATCTCCCCAATGGGAGTTCTGTATCCAACTGCTCTGAAGGTTCCGTAAAATTTGGTGGGTAAAGTCGCTTCAATAACTCTTTCCACTATTTTTTCAGTTTTGAGTCTGTGCTCAATTAGGTCCCTTATACTGACAGCTGGCGCGTCAAACTTCTCCACCACTCTCTCAGCATACTCTTTTTCTGCAAGTTTTCCGTCGTGTGTTAGGATAGGGGCATAAACAGCAGAAGCAGAGTAACCGGACATTCTGGCCATATCTATGCACGCCTCGGCAATNCCAGGACGTTCAAGAACACCCATTTCTTTTGCCTCTTCTATGAATATTCTTCCTGGGTATTTAACCTCATCAAGGTCTATGAATCCGGAAGCTATTTTTTTTATGAATCTGGCTCTCTCATCTGCCGAAATTTTGTCGACCTTTGGGTCGAGTGGGATCAGATTTCCGTTGTAAAACTTAAAACGATTCAGTCCGAGTCTCAAAATTGTGCTCCAGGGAATTGCAAGTCTAATTTCATCACAGTTCTTCATCATGAAATTGATTATGTCACTATCAACGTTTTCAGCAGGAGTACATAAAACTGCTATCTTTTCATCATAAATTATAGCCGGTTTTCCCATTTTTACTCTGGAAATCACGTGTTTCATGGACTCTGCAAGTTCCATGAGGTAGTGGATNTCGGGTTTGTATTTATACATTTTGAGACGTTTCTCATTTTTAAGTTACTTTTGTTCGTAATCCATTTCGTGTTTCTTTTCTTTTCTGAACTTTTCCATTCTCTCAAATTTCTCGCTCTCTCGGAATTCTTTGTATTCTCCTTCAGTCATCTCCAGAATATAACTTCCGGTGTATCCACATTCTTTACAGAAATACTTTCCGGTGTATCCACCTGTATCCAGTTCAACATCCGTTGAACCGCACACAGGACACACAAGGAGTTTCTTCATTTTTGAAAATCAACAGATAGAAGATAAGTTTAACGTTTCTGGCATTTCACTCAAATATTTAAAAATATTTACATAAATCTAATTGTTTCAAGATTCAGCGGTGCCCGGGTTTCAATTCTGTATGTCTTATAGATGCTTGAAGCAAGGTCGAGACACTTCATCTCATCTCCGTGAACTGTAGCAACCTTTTCTGGTTTTGAGCTAAGATATTTGATGTAATTTATGAGCTGTCTCCTATCGGAGTGTCCAGAAAAACCATCCACTGTCTCAACTTCCATTTTCACCTCAACGACCTCTCTACGTCCGTTGATTGGAAATGGAACTTCTTTCCANCCTTTCTGGATTTTTCGGCCCAGAGTGCCTTCTGCTTGGTATCCAACAAAGATCAAAGTGTTTCTCTCATCTCCGGCGAGATGTCTGAAGTATTCCATCACAGGCCCTCCATTGAGCATACCTGATGTAGCAATGATGATTGAAGGCGAGGAATCTTCTATGACCTCTTCNCTTTTTGATGGCGAATCAACCCCGACAAAACTCTCGCTGATGAACGGATTTATCCCGTGGTAAAATATCAAATCTCTGAGATGGGCATTTAGATACTCCGGGTAAGCAGTGTGGATTGCGGTAGCCTCGTAAATCATTCCATCNAGGTAAACTGTGACTTCCTCAAGTTTTTTACCCCGTATTGCCTCTTCAAGAACAATCATAACTTCCTGACTTCTCCCTACTGCAAATGTTGGGATAAGAACTTTACCTCCTCTTGAAAGTGTCTTGTTTATAATTTCGATCAATTTTTCTTCNGCCTCTTTCCTGGATGGTTGAANGTCGTTTGAACCTCCGTATGTTGCCTCCATAATGAGTGCTTCAAGTCTTGGGAAGTTTGTAGCGGCTTTATCGAAGAGTCGTGTTCTTTCAAACTTGAAGTCGCCTGTGAAGGCTATATTGTACATTCCCTCTCCAATGTGAAAATGAGCTATTGCAGAACCGAGAATATGTCCTGCATTGTAAAACGTCAGTCTCACATCCGGGCTTATGTCGGTCACCACTCCATAATCAAGGGTGATTGTGTGCTTCAGTGCTTCTCTTATCAGGGATGAACTGTAAGGAAGCTGAGTTCCCTCTCTCGCTGCGACCTCAATAAAATCGAGCTGTAACAGTACCATCAGGTCTCTTGTTGGCGGAGTTAAGTATACAGGTCCCTTGTAACCGTATTTGAACAGTAACGGTACAAGTCCACAGTGATCAAGGTGAGCGTGGGTTATGACAACGGCATCAATTGCATCAAGGGGTTGTAGCTCTGGCACATAGAGATATGGAGTACTCTGGATGTTGCTTACATTTACCCCACANTCAATCAAAATTCTGGTTTCTGGAGTTTGCAGAAGATAGCAACTCCTCCCAACCTCTCTGGAACCTCCAAGAAATGTGACACGAACCCATTTATCCTCTATGAGCACACCTCTGTGGATTCTTTCACCGATTTTTTTGAGTATCTCTGCTCTATCATCTTTTGCNTTCATCAAAAAGGTTCTGATACTCTCAATGGTCTTGGATTTGATTGGAGGAGTTCTGATAACTCTCGGACTCCACCCAACAGCCTTCATTATCTCTCTGAAAGTGGAACCCTGTTTTCCTATGACCACACCGGGTTTTTCTGCTTCGATTATCACTTCACCATTTTCCTCGTCAAAATAGATATTGGAAATCTTTGCATCCTCTGGAATTATTTTTAGTATCTCCTCTCTCGCCTCCTCGGGGGGTTTCAGACTTTTTGGATCTGGTCTGATGATTATTCTTTTTCTGAGGTCTTTTGCCAGCTTTTTTACGATATCCACCTCTGCGATTTCCTGAGGGTTTTCGACGTATATCACTAACTGTGGCCCCTCAAACTCTATACTCCTGACCCTCACTGAGGGTGGTATTGCCTCTTTTACTTTTTTCCTGATCTCGTCGATGTTCTTGATCATTTCACTCAATCATCTCCCACACTGTAAAGCTTGTTTTTTGCTTTTATCTACTTCCTACACGGGTTTCAATCATTTTCTGAATTTGGACAGTATCTTGTCTACTTCTTCCGGAGTGAGCTGATAAAATTCATCTTCGGTTATTTTGACAACGTCCATTCCATCTCCAGATGCAGAGTCTCTTTTTGTGGCCGAGTAGATAGCTCTGATAGCAAGTTCAACAGCCTCATCTACTCCGGTTTCCGGTGTAAATCTATCTTCGAGAACTCCATAGGCTGTTAGACTTCCTGAGCCAGTTGCTACGATTTCCTTCTCCTCTATTGCGCCTCCAATTGGGTCGATAGAGAATATCTTTTTGCCCTCATTATCAATCCCGCCGATAAGGAGCTGTACAAGATACGGGAAGAACCTGTATGAATTGAGTAAGTTTGAAGTCAAAGTCGCTATAGCTCTTACACTTGGTCTTCTTTCCCGTCTTATTTCAAAGAGATTTGACTCTACTCGGATAAGGCGGGCAAGAAACTGAGCATCACCAACGCTTCCAGCAGTTGTCATTGCAACTCTGTCTGCAATCTGGTAAATTTTCTTGGCAGCTCTGCTTGCAATGAAACTCCCCATTGTCGCTCTTTTTTCGGTAGCGAGCACTACCCCATCCCTACAAACCAGACCCACCGTTGTGGTTCCTTTATATATTTTGTCTTCTATCATGTTTGCACCACTTTTTCTTATTTTTAGAACAGCCCTGTGGCAGTTTTTAGTTGNTAAAAAAGATTTTTAAAAGTTTCGCTACTTTGGAAATATGATAGAAGATGCCATTAGGATTGGAAAGCTTTTAGCAGAAGNAAAACTCATTGATGGAGCCAGTGGAAATCTGAGTTTCAGAAAGGGAGATAACATGATAATCACGAAGAGTGGAGTCTGTCTCNATGATCTTAACGAGAATTCTTTTGCATATCTGAAAATAGATTCTGACGAAGTGAATCCGGTNGCTTCGGTTGATCAGATTATTCACAGGGAGATATATAGAAAGACTGAATTTAATGCGGTAATTCACTGTCANGGAGTTTTCAATGTTGTTCTGGGTCATAAATTCGACAGAATAGAGCCTGCAGATCTTGAGGGGTCTTTGTATTTTGGGTATATCCCCGTTGTTATCGGAGA
>MTNC01000094.1 GCA_002010285.1 Archaeoglobus sp. JdFR-41
TTTTCCGCTATAATCAATGCTCGTTCAACTTCAATTCTATCTACACTCTCAGATAGCAGCCAGCTCGCGATATTCAGAATCCCTTCAAGATCAGCAGCCAACTCAAATCATTTAGGATTCTGCATTATTCTTTTCTCAGCACGAAGAAGAGGATTTTAACACTTTTCGACTATCCGGTGACCGCCTGCTGAGTGGTTACAGAACCCCTTCCTAATAGCAGGTTGAAGAGGCAGGAAGATGTGGAAAATCTTGAAAACTTCTTGAAGTTTAACTGCTGAAGAAGGACGTGGANATCTCTCCTGTCCTAAAAACTCTCGTGAGAAAAAGTGCCGCCAANCCTCCTTGATATGGTTAAAGATAATACGATAAGACAATTTTTTTCAAGAGAGCCCTCGAAAGACTGAAGAAGAGGCTTGAAAAGCTTGGATCGAAGATGGTACTGGATTTCGAAGTATGACTACAAATTTGGAGAGGTGATTGAAATNTGGATAACATCACTATGGCAAGATCTACATGAGGTGAGCTGAAGAGAGATCGAAGCATGCAAGGAGGCGTTGGAGAGTGAGAACTACCCAACAATAAGAGGTGTCAGAGGNAGTGAAGCTTTATTTCACAGTAGTTTCGGGGAACACAGATCGGATAGCAACGATTTCAAGGACGCTGAGAAGAGAAAGAGAAGTGAGCATGTACGTTCTGAGTAAACTTTAGAGGGGTGATCAGAGGAGCGAGTAACTCTTCAGTGGTGTAGCAGAAAACGTCAAGAACTCTTTTTAGGAGTGGCACATTCCTGAACTATGCTTTTAAGGTAGCCACCTCTTGCTCCGTCTTTTGTTGTTCAAAGACTCTTTCGAAAACTGTTCACCTATTGAAGACCCAAACTAAAGAGCNGGAATGGACCTCTCNCCACCTGTTGTGCAAGATTTTTCTTGCTACATCGAGGTCTTTAATCGCCTGTTTCCACTATGTCTCAGCTTCTCTTCTCGTTGAGAAACAGAATGAAAAGACTGAGATAATTTAAATTCTTTTACTGTGAATGCGATTTGATCCGATATTTCCATTTGTTTAGTATCGAGTGTTTTTAGCGTGTGTAGTCTCAAATCAAAAGCCAGTTAAGAGTCTGAGCTTAAACGTCTCAATCTCCACACTTCTTGCAATCCAGAGTAAATGCGAACGAATGAAGTTGTAGACCTCGTTTCCCTCCCTCACTCTACTTATCATACCTGGAACATCTATTTTCAGAGGACAGTTTTTCCTACATCTTCGACATGANAGACAGTACTTCAGCACATCTTTATTTCCATGAAGCGCCTCGAGGAGAGCAAATCTTCCACCTGCAAATCTCTCACCGTGCACAGTATGTGCTGGACAGTTAACTACGCAACTTCCACATCCTATGCAGTAAAGAAACTCTCCAAAACCACCCTGTATCAGTTTTTGCCTTCCATTATCCAGAAGGATTAGGGTTACTTCNCTGGGTTTTGCCACACCTCTCACCAGCCTCTTCTCAATATCGGCAGTTCTGCTTCCTCCACTGATAACCTCAATAAAAGATGGCATAACGGATCCGGTAGCGTAAAACGACTGTATCTTCGCGGCGTTCATGGCCTCTTCAACACTCGGATACACCTTCTCAATACCTGTTATTACTACCCAGTGTTCNGGGCGTGAATGAACTTCGAAGATGTTTCCCTCGTTGTGCAGCAAAACAATTGATCCTTCGGCGGTAATTGCATTTGCGCCACTTATTCCAATCTTAGCGGATGCGAGATGTCTTTCAACGTCTTCTCTCACAGCTTTTATTATCGCCTGTGGAGTTGTCAAAACCTCTTTTCCGAAGTAGTCGGAAAGTGCGTGCGATATCATTTCCACAGTTAGGTGAGCCGCCGGACCTGTTGGATGTGATGGTTTCTCGCCCATAATCTGGAGGATTCTGTCACCGATGTCGGTTTCAATCACCCTGATACCGTATCCTTCAAGGTTCTCCACCAGTTTTATCTCTCTGGATACACTGGATTTTGATTTCACAACCAGTTTCTCTTCTCCAAGGATGTCGATGAGACACTTGATCGCNTCTGATGAATCTCTGGCATGATACACCTTTACACCATTGTTTTCAAGATTCTCGACTGTCTGTCGGAGCAGGTCATAGTTACCAACACTTACCTCTCGTGTCTGCCTGAGTCTGCGTAACCTGTCATCAAGATCAGGAATGGATCTATGATTCGCTTTCTGTCTGTTTTTTAATTTTTTGAAGGCACTTCTCATCGCAAGTATTTTGAGCGCTTCTTCTCTTTCCACGTGAATTTTTAAATGAGTTAAGTTAAATTGTTTTCCCTGCAGTTTGATCAACCTCGTATGTTCCCGAACTTCAGTAGTATGGACTCGACCATGTCTACGTATATACGACTCTCATCCATTGTGAGTGGAAACTAAACATCTGAAAGATTGGACTTTACATGCTGTAAAGATTGGGAAATTTTTTTCTGTTACATCGTCTTGTAGCTCTGGACTGAGTACTTTGTACTTCACAGCTTGCCCACATCTGAATTCATCTTCTGACATCAAATGAAACTCAAAAGGGTGTATAAAGAGCTGCTCAGTTCATTTTGATACATTCTTTACTCACAACTGTAATATCAACCTCAAGAGTACGAAGCGACCATCTGCAACGCTACCAAAAAGCTACCAAGAGATAAACTTCCCAATCACAAGCAGCACTGGCAATTTTTAGCTTGGTTGATACCCATCAAGTTTTAATTTTGCCGTATGCGTATCCGATGCCTACAAGAATTGTGAAGTAGAACATTGCCGTTACTTTCAAAGCATCCACACCGCTACCTTTTAAAATTCCTTTCAAACGAGCTGGTATCCTCTCACCTATTAGATACTTCAAAAACCCTCTTTCCTCTTCAATTTCTCCGGAAACTCTCTCCATCACAGCTTTAGAATAACCCTGCCAGAAAGCTCTCCTTGACAGAAACCCAATTTTTAATCTTCGAGGAAACACCTTGTGGTAAACGATCGCTTCTGGATTGTACATAACGCTCTTTCCGAACCTCTTTCTCATTCTATCACAAAGTTCGGTCTCACCTCCCTGGAGAATTCTTGTACCTTTTATACCGCCCATCTCTGGGTTAAATCCACCGAGCTCCATAAAGACATCTCTGCGAAAACTTATGTTTGAGCCGAATGTGTTTCGAACCTCCGAAACTCTTTCGGGAAATCCCAGATGCGTAGCTCCAATCATCCAGTAAAACTCTTCTGGAAACCAGTTAGGCTCCTTGTCGATCCAGAGAGGTTTTAGCTTTCCACCTGCTGCTATGGCTCCAAACTCCTCGTACATCCTGACGAGTTCTTCAATCCACCTCTCATCTGCAACAGCATCATCATCGATAAACGCCACAACATCTCCACTGGCAATCTCTACTCCTCTGTTACGTGTGAGTAACAGTCCCAGATTTCTCTCATTCAGATAAAGTTTGATATTGTCAACCTCGGATTCAATAACCTGAAAGTAGTCCTGATTTCCATCAACAATGCATACTATCTCAATGTCTTCATAACTCTGATTCTGGAGACTGCGAATACAATCTTTTAGGTGCGGCAACATGGTGGGTGAGTACGTCGCTACAATCACACTCACTTTCACAGAGGTTGTAATTATTTTCAGCATTTAAAGAGCACGGATTTTGTAAGTCGATTCCGAAATACTGTTTTTAGTGAGTTTTGGATTTAGATTTAAATGAAAAACCACTTCAAACAAAAATCAAAATTCTCTGTTTTTTAATTCTACGAAGTTTGAAATCGGAGGAAAAGAAGAGTGTTGTAAGTAGTAGCAAACATCAAAATTCCGCAATAACTCTCAACCAATTTTGGCCAGAAATATACTGAAAACTCTGTCAAGCAAAAAACTTATTAATGTCTTTTAACCATTTCTTTTATAAAATGTCAGAAAGAGACATGCTCATAGAAAGACTGGAAAAGAAGTTGATTGAGAAAGAGAGGGAAGTCATGGAGTTGAGAAGAATGTTATCTGAAAAAACCAATTTTGACGAGAACTTAAAACAATCAATTATTGATGAAATAAAAAAGGAGCTTCAAGAAGGGGTGGAACACACAAATCTTACAGAGAGAATCTCAGACATAGAATCAAAAATTGTAGAACTCCGAAGAGCAGTTGAAAGTCTGATGGGAGAAGTAGTCTACCTTAAAAATGAGCTGAGAGAACTCTCAGGAAAAAATGATGCAGAAAAAATGAGGCAGAAAGATAGAGAGCAGGTAGAGTTAGAAGAGCGATTTATCCTGGAAACACCTCAAAGTCGGACAGACGACACCCTCATAATTCCTGATAGGGAGCAATTCAGCTCAGAATTTATGCTGGAGGGCAAATCGAAAAAAGAACAGGTAAAAGNGCCCAAATCAAAAATCAGAAACGAAAAAAGTGAAACTGCAAGCAGGAGAANGGGAGAAAAATCAGAACACTCAAAAATTGGAGAGGATGATCTAATAATTTGCGATTGAATTTGAGATCGAGATGTATATAAGCAAGATAATCCTGAAAAACTTCAAATCATTTGGAAAAAGAACGGAAATACCCTTTGTCCCAGGATTTACGGTTATCAGCGGTCCAAATGGAAGTGGAAAATCAAATGTTATTGATGCAATCCTCTTCTGCCTCGGTCTTTCAACTTCAACAAAGCAGTTGAGAGCAGACAGACTTACAGATCTTATTCACAATGGAAAAACAAGTGCAGAAGTCACAATTCACTTTAAAAACGAGAATGAAATGTTCGAAATTTCGAGAAAAATAAAGGTTACGGAAAAAGGGTATTACAGCTACTATTATCTCAACGGAAANTCTGTCAGCCTCTCGGACATCCACAAATTTCTGTCTCAGTTTGGTGTTTTCAGCGACGCTTACAATGTCGTAATGCAGGGTGATGTCACGAGAATAATTGAGATGTCACCATTTCAGCGCAGAAAGATCATAGATGACATAGCAGGTATATCTGAGTTTGACGAAAAGAAGGAAAGAGCGCTTGAAGAACTTGAAAGGGTGAGAGAAAATATAGAGAAGCTTGATGCCGTAATCGCTGAGGTTAATGACAGATTGAAATCACTTGAGAGAGATAGAGAGGAGGCGCTTCGCTATAAATCTCTTCTTGAGGAAAAAGAAAAAATGGAAAACACTCTTCTGGCCCATAACTACCTCACCACTAAAACTTCGGCCGATAAACTNAGAAGGGAAATAGAGAGAATTGAAAAGGAAAAAGACCGGACTATTAAGAAAATCCCAGAACTTGTGAACAGAATTACAGAAATCTCAAGAAAGGTTGATCAGATAACAGCCAGGATTTCTGAAATGGGGGACGAGAAAATTTCCGAGATACAGTCGAAAATTCTGGAGTTGACGTCTGAAATGGAATCTATCAGAAACTCCGAAAAATTTTACCAGGAGGAAATTAAAAAATTTGAGGAGGACATTCTCGAAAAGCTGAACGAACTATCAAGATTGAGGGAAGAGATTGATGGATACACGCGAGAACTGGAGGGCAATCTTTTGAGGAGAGCCAATATCAGTGAAATCGTGGAAGAACTTGAAACACGGATACAGCAACTAAGAAAAAGGCTTGAGGAGGTGGACAGGAGACATAGAGACCTGAGAGACAGACTTGTGGAGAAGAGAGATGAAATGGAAAAGTTAAGAGAAAAGAGGGGAGAACTACTCAGAGAAAGNGACACTTTGATTGAAATTCTGAGAAGAGCGAATATGGAAATTGAGGATCTTGAAAAGAGAATTGAGGCATTCAAATCGGAGCTTGATGGAGTGACATCAGAAATAAAGAAAACTGAGGAGATAATAAGTGATCTGCAAACACGCATCAAGAAACTTGTAGATGAAAGAAACGATGCGGACAGGAGATTGTTTACAATAAGATCGCAGCTTGCTGACGTTGAAGAAAAAATAAAAAGTAATGAAGTTGAACTGGCAAAGATTAAAGCAAAATTGTCAGCTCTTCAAACATACTCGAANCCTGTAGAGCTGATATTGAATGCAAGAAACAAAAGAGAGCTTCCAGGTATTTTTGGAACAGTTGCACAGCTTGGTGAAGTAGAAGAAAAATACATAACGGCTTTAGAGGCTGCGGCAGGAAATTCTCTCCAGTATATAGTTGTTGAGACTGAAGATGATGCAGTTGAGTGTATAAAATACCTGAAAGCTGTGAAGGGAGGTAGAGCAACCTTTTTACCTCTCAGAAGGATTCAGAATTTTAGTTTGCGTCTGAAAAACTCTCTACTGGAGAAGCCAGGAGTTGTAGATTACGCAGTCAGACTTGTAAAGTGTGAAAAGAAGTTTTTACCGGTTTTCAAGTTCATTCTTCGGGATACACTTGTAGTAGATGGAATTGAAACTGCAAGAAGACTGATGGATGAAGGGGTGAGACTTGTAACACTGGAAGGAGATATAGTTGAGAAATCTGGGCTCATAAGTGGTGGCAGTGCTNAAAAAACGAAAGGAATACTGCTGTCCAGAGAGCTTCTGGAAAGGGAAAAGAAGATCTCTGAAGAAATAGTTGAATTGCAGAAGAAAAAAGAGAGCTTACTGGCGGAACTGAATGATCANGAATCAAAGAGAAGAGAACTGCAGAACTCGATAGAGAAACTCAATGCTCAGCTTGTGGATCTGGAAGCGAGACTGAAACTGCTTGAAGGGAGGAAGGGTGATATAGAGAACAGAATTCTTGAGAGCGATGAAGCAATTAGGAAGAGAAAAAAGGAGATAGAAGAGAACAGAGTCAGGCTCAGCAGCATCATGTCAGAAATACAGAGGATGGATCAGGAGATGTCGGACATTCAAAGTGATGTAGAGGAAATTGAAAGAAAGCTGGGAAAAAGTGAGATTCCAAAAATCACGGAAGAACTGGACAGGTTAAGAGATGAATACGCCAGAAATAAGGAAGTTCTTATCTCCATTGATAAGAAAATAGAAACACTTGAATTTAAGATTAAACAGCTTCAGATAGCTATTGACGACCGAGAAAGCGAAATAGATGAGTTAAACTCAAGAAAGGCTGAGTTGCAGACAAAAATAGATGCTGGAAAATCAAGGGTTAAAGAAATCCGTGAAGAACTGCAGAAACTTAAAAAAGAGGAGGAGAAGATTGGAGACANAATCAAATCCCTGAGGGNGGAGAGAGATAGATATCTTGAAGAGTTAAGAGACCTCGAAAACAGGAAAAGAAACCTGGAATTCGAAGTTGAGAGACTCAATGAAAAACTTGAACTTCAAAGAGAGAAGTTGGCATCACTGGAAGAGGAACTCGATCGTTTTGGCGAACTTTGTATTCCAGAAGATTTACCTCCTGTTAGTTATGTGAGAGAAAAACTGGTTAAAATTGAAGAAGAGTTAAATAAGTTCGGTGATGTAAATCTGAAGGCTATACAGGAGTATGAAAATGTAAGGCAGAGAAGAGACGATCTGGTTGAGAAAAAGCTAATTCTGGAGAAGGAAAGAAGCGATATAATTGAAAAAATTGAAAGATATGAGAAGAGAAAAAGAGAGGTTTTCTATGAAACTTTCAATGCGATAAACAGAAATTTTGCAGAAGTGATAAGAGAACTCACGGACGGAGAAGGGGAACTCTATTTGGAAAGTGATGATCCATTCAGCAGCGGGCTTCACATTAGAATTAAACCATATAACAAGCCTGTTCAGAAGCTTGAGTCTATGAGTGGTGGTGAAAAGAGCCTTGTTGCCCTTGCTCTAATATTTGCAATTCAGAAATTCAGACCAGCTCCATTTTATGCGTTTGATGAGATAGATATGTTTCTGGATGGTGTTAATGTTGGGAGAGTNGCAAANGTTATCAGAGAGAGGTCAAAAGAAGCTCAGTTCATTGTGGTCTCTCTAAGAAAGCCAATGATCGAGAGGGCAGATGCCGTTGTTGGNGTAACCATGGGGAGGGATAACTCATCACTGGTAACAGGTATAAAGCTGAAAGTCTGAGGGAGAGAGTGATCGAGAATTCTGAAAGTCTTGAGGATCCGATAGAGATTATTCTGGAAATGGCAAGAAGAGGTGAGATAGATCCATGGAACGTTGACGTAGTTGATATAACAGATAGGTTCTTAAGGAAGCTTGAAAAAGCTAAAGAGCTTGATTTAAGAGTTTCGGGTAGAGTTTTACTCTATGCTGCCATTCTTGTGCGAATGAAAGCTGAAGCAATAGCNTTTGAGTCCTTAAAAATTGAAGATGAGGTGCAAGAGGAGGACATAACNTTTGAGGATTTTGTTGTGGAAGACATCCTTGATGAGAGTTACCTGGAAGAGGAACTTGCCGAGGTTCTAAAAACTCCAAGGAGGAGAATCAGAAGAATAAGTACTCTGAAGGATTTAATCGAGGAACTGAAGAGGGCGGAAATTGTTGAGAGGAGAAGAAAGAAAAGGAAAAGAAAAGATCTCAAGGAANTTGATGTAGATCGAACTCTAAGAGTACCACATGAGGAAAGCATGGAGGAGACAATAGCCTTGATTGAGAGAGAGCTGAAAGCAATTCTATCAAAAAAGCAAAGAATTCTCTTTTCTTCTGTTGTCCGAGGTAAAAAGAAGGAGGAGATAGTTGACTATTACCTGTCACTGATGCACCTTGTATTTAGGAGGAAAATTGAGATTTATCAGAAAGAGTTCTACGGGGATATTGAGATCAGAGAATGGCAGTAGTTTTGGGGTNTTAAGTTTCGAAACAATCAGGCTNTATCATCTGAAAAGCGAGTGGGACTGTNTATATGTCATTTTGGAAGTTTAACGGCCATANAGGAAACCAAGAGNGTGGAGGAGAGGGACACTGGTCATACAGAGCATGGATGCAGGGTTGTGCTTAGGTGGAACATTGGAGCATCCAGCATATCCATGGGTTGATATGACTTAAAAATTTCTGAGAAGACAATCCTGACTCGATACCCACTTTTCAAATAAAGTTCAATTTCCACTTTATTTCTGATAAACCGCAGTATACCCGCACTAAGAATCCTGACCTAAGAGTGTATTCAATTTTCAAACTTCCACAGGAAATGAAGGGGTGGGGCGGAAATATTTAAATCTGAACACAGGTGATGCTAAACGACTCTGGTGGTGGTCAGATGAGAATGCCACTGTACATAGACTTCAGAGGAAAAAAAGTAGCTGTAATTGGAGGTGGAGGAGTTGGTACTGGCAGAGCAAAGAAATTCATTGAAGCGGGAGCCAAGGTTACAGTTTTCAGCAATGATTTCACAGATGAGTTGATTCACCTATCAAAGAGGGGTTCAGTAAAGCTCGTGAAGAGTTCCATCGAGGAGATGGATATAGAGTCAGTTCTCAGAGAGTATGATCTCATTGTTGTTGCGATTGGAGATAGAGCTTACAACGTTATGATACTTGAAACNGCTAAAAAATACAAGACCCTCGTTAATCTTGCCAATGATGCAGAATCTACGGAAGTAGTCGTACCATTTGAGGGTGGAAAAAATGGAATAAGATTTGCCGTCACCACGGAGGGTAAGAGTGGAATAGTGGCAAGAAGAGTNAGAGATATGTTTCAGCGAGTGCTCGAGGAGGACGAAGAAACAATTTACTTCCTGAATGCGATGGAACATTTGAAGAGATACATGAAATCCAGANAAATTCCTNTAAATACGAGAATGAAACTTTACTATGCCGTTAGTGCTGATGAGACTTTCAGAAAACTCGTTAAAAATGAAAAGGTTGATGAAGCAAGGAAGTATGCTGAGCAACTGGTTGAAGAGTACGTTAGTGGAAAAAGAGAATTGAAATCTGGGGGTATCGAGTTTTGAACACGGAAGATCTCGCCCAAAGTCTTGATGTGGAACTTTTAATGGAATTTCAGTATAATTTACCACTCACAACAACTCCGATTGACCATCTTGCAGATCTACTTAGAAGAAGTGAAGAAGACGTTTTGAATAAACTCAAAGAATACNTGGCTAAAGGTGTTGTGAAGCGATATGGGCTCAATTTAAATTACAGAGCTTTTTCAGGGGTTAAACAGGCAGCCCTTGTCGGTTTTAAGGTTGCAGACATTGAACATGCTTCAAGAGTGATAAACAGATTTGATGAAGTCAGAGTCAAACACAACTTTCTGAGAGAAGGCGAGTTCTCCGTCTGGTTTACGATTAAGGCAGAAAACATCATTGAAATCGAAAAACTGGTTGGGGAGATGGCAAGAGAATGCAGGGCTGAGGAGTATGTTGTTCTGCCGACGAAGAGGGTTTACAAAATGGATGTCAAATATGATCTAAAAAGGGGCGTCTCATGGAGCAAACGTGGAATCGAGCCTGGATACATTCCGATGGTAAAAGATCTTGGGTTTGAGGAGGACTTTGTGAGGTCTCTTGAGTCCTTGGATCTTATCAAAAGACCGTTTTCCAAATTTAAGAAGCACGGGTACGGTGAAGAGGAGGTGGTATCCATCATTGAAGAACTGATGAAAAATGGAGTTGGTAGAGACTTCAGTGGTGTGCTCAGAGAATCGAGGATAGGTTTTAGGGAGAATGGGATGACAGTCCTTCGACTTAAAGGAGCGTGCTGGAAGACTGAGGAAGACAAAAAGAAAGCTGAACGAATTACTGAAAAAGTGGCACTGAAACTTCACAGGCAGTTTCCTGAGATAACCCATCTTGTTGAGAGAATTGCAAATGAAAAGTGGGATTATCCGCTCTATTTCATGGTTCATGCCACCACAAGACACCCGATTGAGAGGATAAGGAAATCAGTTTTGCAGATAGAAGAGGTGGCAGATGCGAAAACCATTTACAGTAAGCGAAATCTGAGAGAAACCTGAATCGAAACTATGGTTGAATCGGTTAATCGATCGGGGTCAAATCTGGTATTCCCAGAACCTCTCTGTATGTGGGGAAATCAGGTTGGATAACCTCAGATCAACTCTGGAAAACATTTTGCTCCTTACATCAATTCGTGCATATTTTCTGAAAATTTGCACTCTGTAATCTTCGAGATAATTGATGCCTTCTTGAACTATCGTAGCCTCATCTACAGCCATAACAGCAGTTCGAGCAGCTTTCCACAGAGATATATCTGCGAGAAGTGGATCGAGAACACCTTTATCAATTTTCCATGCAGATTTGTAGGTTAGCAGTCGAGAAGCTTCGAGTTCTGCTGCAATTTCTCCCAGCTTTCTTCGTGTTTGGTGGTAGTCGAAATTCAATTTTCCAAGTTTTGACATCTCTCTTAAAAATTTTGCAGCGTCTCTATAAGCAATTTCGGCTGTTCCGATACATCTTGCTGCAAGGAGAGTCGTAAGTTTTGTTTTAAAGTCAACTCCAACTATCTGTTTGTCAAGCACCTCACACTTGTCCATCTCAAGCCTTACGAGTTCTTCAGTATACCAGTTTGATGTGCACTTAACAAGCTCCAGCAGTATCTTGGAATTGGTTTTGTCGTTCATCAACACATATACATTATGAGCAAAATCTGAAACCACATCATCATTCTCGTCATTCCTAAAAGCGAAAGAAGCTACTTCACCAAACAAATAGTTTGAAACTGTAAAATAAAGCATCGCAACGCCAATTTTTGGGTTCACAGAATGAAACCCCTCAACAACGCTGACAGCCTCTACTGCATTTAACTCATCCAGCTTGAAATACCCAAGCTGATAGCCTTTTTTCCACGTCTTTTTGATGAGTTCAGTAAACTCTGCTTCACAAAAGGATCTGGAAGAGTTCTCAGCAAACTCCATTACTGCTTTTTTGATATCCACTATCTCATCTACTTCGAAGTTCATAGTTTCACCTCAGCTATATAATCTGCGGTCCTAGCCGCGAAAGCCATGATGGATATCATGGGATTGACCTTGATACATCCGGGAAACACACTTGCATCAGCAATGTAGAGGTTTTCAAAGTCATGTGTTTTGCAGTAGGGATCAACAACACCACGAGTTGGGTCAACACTCATTCTGCATGTTCCATGGGGGTGGTAGGCAGACCATATCATCCTGTTGGGATGTAGATGCTCTGCAACCCTTTCGAGCCTCTCAAGATCGTATCTATTTTTTACGACAGGAAAATCGGGAAATGGTGTTATCACTCTCCTGGCTCCGGCAGAGATGAATATTCTGCATGCCTCAACAACACCCTTAACAGCCTTTCTTTTATCTTTTNTACCAATTTTGTAGAGTATAAGAGGGTACATACCAAAGTAGGGAATCCAGTCTGGAAATGCCATGACTTTCCCTCCTGAATCTGATTCGGAGATCATAACACCACACACCGATACCTTCTTCCAGTTCAGAAGAAGCTGTGAAAGATCATTTCCGATAAGCGGTGTTGCGGNAATACCGAGAGATAAGGGCGGCATTGAGCTTTCAAGCAAGATCCCCTCNTCAGCAAACTCGTCAATACACAAACTCTGGGATACACCCCTCCATCCATAAATGTTCTCGTCAAGGATTCCTGTTACAGCCAGTGCAGGGTGTATGTGTAGATTTCTGCCTACCATCCCGCTTGAATTTGCAACTCCATTTTTCAAAAGTATGTACGGGGTTTGAATTGCCCCGGTAGCAAGCACGACAATTTCAGGTTCGACCACNAATTTACCTATTACCTCTCTTCTTCTGTTTATAATTTCTCCACCAACTTTCGTTATCCTTCTCCCCCTGAATTCCAGCCATTTTACTCTGAATCCTGTATAAAATTTTGCCCCGTGCTGAGTTGCGAGTGGAATGAATGTCAGGTGGGCTGNCCTCTTTGCGTCGATAGGGCAGCAAAGTTGACAAATACCAGTGCCCACACATCCCGAAGAATTTTTATTTAGAGGAAAATAGCTGTAACGGAGTTTTTCAGCGCCTTCAGCAATTTTTAANGCNCCTAAACCCATTAGGTTTACAGAAACAGGGTGAACGTTCAGAATTTTCTCTACTCTTTCAAAGTAGGGTTTCATATCTTCAGGTGAAATACCAGGTATGCCCAGTTCTTCTGTCCATTTTTCAAGAACAGAATCAGGCACTCTGAAACACGTTCCCGAATTCACGACTGTTGTTCCACCCAGAGCCTCTCCCTGTGGNAGGAGTATAAATGGTTGAAAACTCACTCCTGGTGGCGAGAATGTTAATGAAAAACCTCCGTCTCTGTAGAGCAATGAAGCACTGAAAAGTCTGCCGATTTGTTTATCACAATCCGGTCTGAATCCCTCCTCAACCACAACAACATCAAATCCGTTCTCAGCCAGCTCTTTTGCTACAACGGATCCGCCCGCTCCGGATCCTATTACCAAGATCTGGCACCGTATCTTAAACGGGTTTTGTGTCAGCTCTTCAGGATTTGAAATTTCGATTAAGTTTTCTTCAACAGGTTTGGGACTTTTAATTTTCNTATTAACGATCTCAATTTCGTATTCTACAGCCTTTTTCACGTCATCCCTCTCAACATACGGTACGATTGCAAAGATTCTTATGAGTGAATACATGGCTCGCAGAAGGTAGAAACGATTCCGGCTCAATTTACTTAGAATTTCGGCCCTCTCCTCAACAGAGAGTGAGGTGAAAAAGGCTGGTTTTTTGAGTTTGAAGATCCTGAGCAATGGGAGAAGCTGAAGAATTATTGTGGAAATTTTGAGAAACAGTTTGGCGTAAGCTGGGATTCTGGCTGTAAAAGTCTCAAGTTCCCTATAAAATTCTTTATCTGTGTGGTGTGGTAGATCTTCAATTGAAGGAATCAAAGCTTCTCCAGCCTTTTTCAAAACTTCGAAGGTAAAGCTGATGGAACCCTTCATCCTCTCCTGCTCCTGATCCATATGTAGAGCCCAAGAAAGAGGATTGAAAGAGGAAAGTCGCTGATGAAGATTGCAAACGTGAGAATACTTCCTCCAGACAAAAAGAATCCCAGAGCTGAAAGTGATGACGCTATTTTCGCCACAAAAAGCACGAGCAAAAATCGCCAGTAAATCGTTATGTTGGCCGCTATGAGAAAAGCAAGAAAGGCTATGGTCATCATATATGCAAAGCTCAGAATCCTCCAGAATAAGATTTCATCAAACGGTTTGATTTCTGAGTGAACTCCANTTTGAATCCCGAGTTCACCTATAAAATTTACGAGATGGGATGGAACTANGATGAGGTAAAATCCGAAAAGAAAGAAGGTTAGGGAGAAGACATAGCACAGAATTTTGGACACTCTGAACTCTATCATTGAAAATGAATTGTTTAAAGGTGTACTTAATCATTTCGAGCAGCGACTTGTTTTTGAAAAGCTCCTTGGATTGAAATCTACTTTAAATGTAAAAAATCTGGATTGTGGGAGTATGTTCTGGTGGTTAATGGGTTGTTAATCAGTTTAGTTTATATAATAGTGTGTTGAAAAGCTCTTTAGATGAAAACAGTAATTCTTGCTGGAGGGAAAGGAACAAGGTTGTGGCCATTGAGCAGAGAGTTGATGCCAAAGCAATTTATCCGACTTTTTGACAGTGAGTCCCTTTTTCAAAAAACATTAAAGAGGGCACTTTTGCTGTCAAAACCGGACGAAATTTTGATTGTCGCAAATAAAGAGTACAGATTTAGAGTTCAGGATGATCTGACCGAAATCAGGGCAGAGGTACCCGAAGAAAATATCCTTCTGGAGCCAGAAGGAAAAAACACACTTCCAGCTATTTTCTGGGCAGTCATGGAAATAGAAAAGAGGTTTGAAGGAGGAACTGTTGCTGTTTTGCCATCTGATCACCTCGTTGATGCAGATAACAGATACTTAAAAGCTTTTAAGAATGCGCTCAAACTTGCTGAGAAATATCTGGTAACTTTTGGAATAAAACCAGACAGGCCGCATACCGGTTATGGATACATCAAACCAGGTAAAAAAGTTCAATCAGGGTTTGAAGTTGAAGAGTTCAGAGAAAAACCCGATCTGAATACTGCAACTAAGTACGTGGAGAAAGGATACCTCTGGAACAGTGGAATGTTTCTTTTCAATACAGGAGTTTTTCTAAGTGAGGCGAAGAAGCTTGCTCCTGAGGTTGTGAGAGCTTTTGAGGAAGATAACATTGAAAAAGTGTACCAAAAAGTTCCTGGGGTATCTGTGGATTACGCAATAATGGAGAAGACGAAGAGAGCTGCAGTGGTACCTCTGGAAGTCCGATGGAGCGACGTTGGAAGTTTCGACGCCCTCTACGATGTTATGGAGAAAGATAATTATGGAAATGCGGTAAGAATCAGCAATTTAAATGCAGAGTTTATTTCAGTGGATTCAAGTAACAATCTGCTCATCACACAGCGATTAACTGCTGCAATTGGAGTAGAGGATCTTGTTATTGTGGATACTGACGATGCTCTGCTCATAGCCAGGAAAGGAGAAACTCAGAAAGTGAGGAATGTTTTCTCCATGCTTAAAGAGAAAGCAGACGAAAGAGCCATCGTTCACAGAACGGCATANAGACCATGGGGGAGTTATACGGTGCTTGAGGAGGGAGAGGGGTACAGAATAAAACGGCTCACGGTTCAGCCTGGAAAAAGACTAAGTCTCCAGAGACATTATCATAGAAGCGAACACTGGGTTGTGATTAGCGGTACTGCAAGAGTGGTTGTTGATGAGAGAGAGGTGCTACTTAGACAGGGAGAAAGTACTTTTATCCCNGCAGGAGTTCTTCATAGATTGGAAAATCCTGGAAAGATCCCACTCGAAGTTATAGAGGTTCAGATTGGTCAGTATCTTGGGGAGGATGATATAGAGAGGATTGAGGATGACTTTGGTAGATGACAGAGCCACTTTATCTTCAGCAGGAATCAGAGAGTTTTGAGAAACAGAGTAAGATGTTACCACGTCATTGCAATTACTTTTACTTAAGTCAGATAAGTAAATAATTAAGTTACAATATTGTGGTAATTAAATTAATTATTGTTACAATAAAATTTGCCTTTTTGGTGAAAATATAAAACAGGAGCGCAAAGGTTAAGTATTTTTATGATTAATCCTAATATTGTCAAATATTAGCAAAGGAGGGANAGTATGTGTGACGATGTGGAGCAGATAAAGAAACTGAAGGCTAAATACTGCTATTATGTGGATGGATANTTTGAAGATCCATCGAAACTGGATTTACTTCTGAATGAAGTTTTTGCAGATGATGCTTCCATAGATTTCGGTGCATTTGGAAGTGCCAGAGGTAGAGAGGAGATAAAAAACTGGTTTCTGAACATATGCTTCGAAACTCTCTCTTTCAGTATGCATCTACTTCATAATCCAGTAATAGAGGTCCTCGATGATAATAGAGCAACTGGGATGTGGTATTTCCTGGTTCCCTGCACTCTGCGGGAAGATAATACTGCTGGCTGGCTTGCTGGGATATATGATGAAGAGTATGAGAAGAGAGGGAAGAAGTGGTACATAAAATCCATGAAAGTCAGGTGGATATTCGCTACACCATTCGATAAAGGGTGGGCTAAAGAGAATTTAATTCCTGAGTAGATTGGTGAGATTATGAGTTCTGTAAATAAAATTCGTGTCATTACGTGCGATGCTGGGGGAACAATGACGGACATGTTCATAATGGATGAAGAAGGAAATTTTTCGACAGGAAAAGCATCCACCACTCCTCACGATGAGAGTATAAGTTTTTGGGAAGCGCTAAAAGAGGCAGCAAAGTGGTGGGGAATTGAATGGGACAAAGAGGCTAAAAGGTATCTTGAAAAGACGGAGCTGGCAATTTATTCTGGCACGAGCATGCTAAATGCTGTTCTGCAGGGTAAGGGTGTTAAATGCGGGCTCATAACAACCAAGGGTTTCGAAGACATGCTTGTACATGAGAGATCGAGAGGTGCGTTTGCAGGTTACAGTTATGCAGACAGACTGCACAAAGTTACGCATAAACACAACGAACCGATGATCCATCCAAGACTTGTCAGGGGCGTTCGTGGCAGGATAAATGCCTATGGTCAGGAGGAGATGCCGCTTAACGAGGAAGATGTGAGGCAAGCTACACTTGAACTNCTCGAAGAGGGTGTTGAGGCAATAGTTGTTTGTTTTGCCTGTTCTTACCTGAATCCAACCCATGAGCTAAGGGCTAAGGAAATAATTGAGGAGGTTATGGAAGAATCAGGACGTAAAATCCCGATTCATCTCAGCTCGCAGGTCTGTCCACTTATGAGAGAGGTATCGCGTGTAATATCAACTACAATTCACGCGAAAGTAACAGATATCGCAAGAAGAGCGTTCCTCAGAATCGAGAATAAGCTCAAAAGTTCTGGTTACAGATACAGACTCCAAGTCGTTCTTGCATCGGGTGGACTTGCAAATGCAAACTATCCAAGATTGTATGAAACAGTATTCTCAGGACCTATTGGCGGGCTAATAGGTACCCAGTACATCTCACGAATTACTGGAATACCTAACTGGATTGCAACAGATCTTGGTGGGACGAGTTTCGACGTGGGGTTGGTTATGGGTGGCAAATCACCGCTTCTCAGAGAAGTAGAGGTTGCGCGGAACGTTATGAACATCCCAACTCTTGCCATGGACAGTATTGGAGCTGGAACCGGATCTTATGTCAGATATGATGAGACAGCTAAAAGAGTTCTTATTGGTCCTGATTCCGCCGGAGCAGATCCAGGGCCGGTTTGTTACAATCTGGGTAATGAAATACCAACGGTTATGGACTGCATGGTGGTGAATGGCATTATAAATCCCGACTATTATCTTGGAGGAGCAATCAAGCTGGATGTTGATCACGCATACAGAGCTATAATGGAGAAGTGCAGCGGACCGGCTGATATGGACATATATGAGTTTAACCAGCACGTGATTGATCTTATCAGCTCTCGAATCAGAGAGCATGTTAGAACTGTTGTTGGAGTGAGAGGGCTACCAATTTCCGACTTCTGCATGCTGAGTTATGGTGGTGCTGGACCGATACTGGCTGCAAGCTGCTCTGAAGGACTTGGAGTTAGAGGGGTAGCCACGATTCCATTTGCAGCCGTTTTTTCTGCATTTGGCTGTGCATGCATGGATTTTGTCCACCATTATCAGAAGTCTACACTCGTTCAGATACCTCACAACGCCTCTGAAGAGCTTAAGATGTGGATGGGTGCTGTGCTTAATTACGGGTGGGATACTCTGGAGGAGATTGCTAAAAAGGAGCTTGAAGAGGAAGGTATAGACATTGAAAAAGCAAAGATTACACCTGTCGTTTATATGAGGTATGGAATGCAGCTGGAAGATCTGGAAGTGCCCTCGCCTGTCAGCAGAATCGAATCTCCGGAAGATATGGATAGGTTGATAGAGGAATTTGAGAAGCTGTACGAAAAGATATACTATACGGCTGCCAAATATCCGGAAGCAGGGTATACTATACTCGAACAGGGACTGATTGTTGAGGTACCACAACCAAAGCCAAAGCTGGTAAAACTTCCAGTTGAATCTTCAACTCCTTCTGAATCTGCATATAAAGGTCAGAGGGAAGTATACTGGAGAGGAAAGTGGTATGAGGCNCCTCTATATGAAATGGNGGAAATCAGACCAGGNAATAGGATAAGAGGAATGGCAATTGTAGAAGCACCTGATACGACTCTCCTCATCCCTCCTGGATGGGGGATATACATGGATGAATTGAGGATGATATGGATACGAAAGGAGGGAGGTTAGATGAGTGTTGAAATGAGTTCGGAAGGGAGAAAGTATCTTGTTCCCGGAAAGACTCTGAAGCAATTAAAAAGAGAGATAGAGGAGTTGACGAAAAAGACANGGCATTATGCTGGATTGAAAGAACTGGAACTCAAAAATAAAGAGCCTTCAAAATATGAACTGCTTCATGCCAGGATAATTGCAGCTCTAATAGCAGCTCGAGAACAGTGCAAAATGATTGCAGCCTCACCTCTCACACGTGAGGTTGGAGAACTTTTGGTAACATTTTACACTCCCGATGGAGATTGTGTTGCTTACTCTACAGGCATTCAAATACACGGACACCTTGTTGGTGAATTTATAAAGTGGATGATAGAAAACGATTACGAAGAACGTGTCGGAATAAAGCCGGGTGACGTATTTGTTCATAACGATGGAGCAATAGCAGCAATGCATCCAGCAGANATCTATGATGTTATGCCAGTTTTTTATAAAGATGAACTCGTTGGCTGGGTTGCCACTGTGATAATGGAAACGGATGTTGGAGAGGAATACATGATGGGTGACACGTCTTACAACAGGACAACTGATGGTTTGAGAGTTGCTGGGCTTAAGGAGGCAGAAAACTACAGGCTTAAACCCGATGTGGAGGAGTTTTACAGGAGACTGGTTCGCAATGTGGATATGTTTTTGCTTGATAGAAAGGGAGCAATTTCAGCAGACATCAGATTTGAGCAGGAAGTCAGGAAGATTATAGATGAATTTGGAATAGATTTCTTCAGACGAGCAATCAGAGAGATAATAGAAGATGAAAGAAGAAGAATGCGAGCAAGAATTAAAGAAAGATTGGTTCCAGGTCGTTACAGATCTCTTACCTGTGCTGACATATTTTGCAGAGATCTGCCAGTTCCAGAATACAGCGCTAAGGACTGGTTAAGAATAATGCCCTTCGAGGTTACAATAACAAAAGAAGGTACNGGGATAGTGGACTACGAGGGAGTGGGAGAGTGGGGATGGCACTCAATGAACTCGGTTATTGCGGGACAGTATGGCGGATTAACGATATCGCTTGTTCAGAGATTGAGCTATGAGGGATGGGCGAATGCGGGCACGATCATGGACTGGGAAATCAGAGCACCAAAAAATTCTTTGGTGAACCCTCCGGAGGATATGCTGAAACACATATCGTTTGCCAACGTCTGGGTACCGGCAATAACCTCTTGGGGTGCAGCATTTCAAGCAATTCTTTCAAGAGCGNTCTTCAGTAGAGGTTTTGTTGAAGAAGTGATGCTCGGAAATNGTCGCACACCTGGATGGGAACTTATGGGGATAAATCAACTCGGTCAGATGTATGTTTTCGCTCTNGCTCTTCCTGGTGGGCCCGGTATGGGTGCCCGCGGATGTTTGGACGGTGAAGACAGCTGCTATCAGGTGTGGAATCAGGAAACTGACAACGGGAATCTCGAGGTATTTGAGCTACTCCCACCCTATTGTGCAGAAATTCGAGTAATTCCAAATTCTGGTGGAGCAGGTAGGTGGCGTGGTGGTAATGATGCTGTACTCGCTGGCAACATATACGGGACGGATTTTACAAGCATTGCATCTATGGCCATCACCTGCACCTGGATTACGGCGCCAAATACCCAAATCTTCGGAGGTTACCCCGGACCAGTTCCCACTTACTTTGTGGTGAGAAATCCGAAAGAAAAATGGGCAGGTGGCAGGATTGACTTGAAGGAGCTTGCGTTAACCCCNTGGAATGGATCGGATCCTGTTGAGTATTTGAGAGAAAAAGCTCCGGAAGCAGAAATACATGTTGTTAAACGGATGAAGTGTTTTCAGGTCAGAGATGGTGATGTGGTTATAGCTATTGGATTCAGCGGAAATGGTGGGCTCGGAGATNCAATAGAGAGAGAGCCTGAGCTTGTTGAGAAAGATCTGAACATGGAAAAAATAACTCCAGAGGCAGCCGAGAGAATTTACAAGGTAGCCTGTACGTTCGACGAGGTTAACAAAACGTATAGAGTAGATGAAAAAAGAACTGAAGAACTGCGAGAGAAAGAGAGAAAGGACAGGCTGAAGCGTGGAGTACCCGTGAGAGAGTGGTGGAAGAAACAGAGAGAAATCGTTCTTAAAAAGCAGTTCCACGAACTGTTGCTGGAGTCGTACAGAAGCTCATTTAAGGTAAGTGAACGCTGGGCACGGGAGTTTAGGGAATTCTGGAATCTACCTGAAGATTTTAGATTTTAGTTTAGGAGGGATTTAAATGGTTGAAGTGTCAAAGGAGGTGTTAAGAAGTCTTGTTGAGGGAAAACTACCATGGCCCGATATCAAGGCTATAATGTCAGCAGTTATAAAAGACTCTGATAGGTTTGAAAAGTACATAGAGATTCTCCAAGAGAGAGTTTCATGGAAGGAAAGAATACTCTTGCCCATCGGTCTTCACCTGTTTATCGTTGAAAAAGAGAATGGAGATAGGATTGTTAAATGTGAATGCGGGTATGAGTTTGGCGATTACAGAGTGAACTGGAAACTCCAGGCATTGATTTATGTCCGGGATGACGAAGAGAAGCTTGAAGAAATCTATCCGGGTTTCTGGAAACCAGATCCAGAGATATGGGAAATAAGGGAATTTTACTGCCCAGAGTGTGCAACTTTGCTGGAAGTTGAATCGGTTCCAAAGGGTTACCCGCTAATCTTTGACTTTTTGCCGGATATAGATTCATTTTACTCAGAATGGCTCAATAAACCTCTCAAAACCTTTTCAGAATTCGAGGACAGGACGTATGAATTTATAAAAAAGGAGTGGGGAGGTGAGGAAGTTGAGTGAAAAACTGGAAGTTGTCTGGCACCCTCCAAAAGAACTTATTGAAAAAAGTAATATTAAGAGATTCATGGATTTGCACGGAATAAAAAGTTACGAAGAGTTATTAAAACGCTCAACGGAAGATCTGGAGTGGTTCTGGGACGCAATAGTAAAATTTTTGGNAATTGAATTTTTCGAACCTTATGATCGAGTTCTTGACGTTTCTGAAGGTATTCAGTGGCCGAAATGGTTTGTTGGCGGGAAGATAAATATCACGCACAACTGTGTGAACAAGCACGCTCTCACACCTTCAACGAGGAATAGAGTTGCTTTAATCTGGGAGGGAGAAGATTTTTCCTCAAAAAAGCTNACTTACTGGGAGTTATACAGAGAGGTAAACAAATTTTCCAACGCCCTAAAATCCTTGGGAGTGGGTAAGGGGGATGCTGTCGGGATATACATGCCACTAATACCTGAGACCGCAATAGCCACGTATGCAATATTCAATATCGGAGCGATAATGTGTCCAATATTTTCTGGTTTTGGACCGGAAGCTGTTGCAACGAGATTGGAGGATCTGGGGGCAAAAGTTCTGGTCACTGCCGACGGTTTCTGGAGAGGAGGTAAACACGTTAAGCTGAAAGAGGTTGCGAGTCAGGTGGTTGATAGGGTAAAAACTCTGAAGAATGTTGTGGTTGTTAAAAGACTTGGTATAGATGTGCCTTGGATAGATGGTGTTGACGTCTGGTGGGATGATGCTGTTAGGGATCAACCAGCTACCTTTGAAACAGAAAAAACGGACTCAGAAGATGTCTGTATAGTTGGATACACTGCTGGCACATCCGGTAAGCCCAAAGGTGTGGTTCTCGTCCATGGTGGCACTCTTGTTAAAGCAGCAGAATGCGGTTCTCTGGTTACCGATGGCCATGAAGATGATGTTGTGTTCTGGATTACAGATTTTGGTTGGGTAATGGGTCCTCTTCCAATGATAGGCACACATGCTATCGGTGCAACTCTTCTCTTCTTTGAGGGCATACCATTCTATCCCACGATAGACAGACTCTGGGAAGTGGTTGAGAAGTATGGTGTAACAAGTCTGGGACTGCCACCGACAGCTCTGAGGATAGCGAGATCTTTTGGGGAGGTATGGGTTAAAAAGCACGATCTTTCCACGCTAAGAGCCATTGTAACGACAGGTGAGCCGATAGATTATGAAACTTGGATGTGGTGCTTTGAAGTTGTGGGAAACAGAAAAATTCCCATAATCAACGCATCGGGTGGAACAGAAATTTTTGGCGAACTGATATCATCAACGGTGGTAACGCCGCTGAAACCGTGCTGTCTTGGTCGAACACCCGGTATGGATGTGGATGTTTTTGATGATGAAGGAAATCCGGTGAGAGGTGAAGTTGGCTATCTGGTCTGTAAGAAACCCAGTCCAGCTCAAACGAGAGGATTCTGGAAAGATCCAGACAGATATATCCAAACATACTTTTCCAAATGGCCCAACGTGTGGTATCACGGCGACCTCGTTTACATTGATGAGGACGGCTTCTGGTTCCACAGGGGACGAGCAGATGACGTTATAAAAAGTTCAGGACGCAGACTAGGTCCTGCGGAATTCGAAGATGCTCTGCTGTCACATCCAGCAGTTGCAGACGCTGCGGCTATTGGAGTACCTCATCCGGTTAAGGGAAATGCAGTTGTGTGCTTTGTGGTTTTAAAACCGTGGAGTCAGCCGAGTGAAGAATTAAGGAGTGAACTCAAAAAAACAGTGGCTGAAAAACTNGGTAAAGCGCTGACACCTGATGATATAAAGTTTGTTGAAGATCTNCCCAAGACGAGAACCATGAAAGTNATGCGAAGGTTAATCAGAGCCAAGTATCTGGGGGAGGAGCTTGGTGATACTTCGGGACTTGTAAATCCAGAAGCTCTGGATGCAATAGGCAGAGCCAAATAATTTTTGTAAATTTTTAATTTTTAGGCTATGAACTAAACATCTATCCTATATGGCAGGCCATCTCTCGCCCCATATTTTTGAATGCACCTCGAAGCAACATAATTTCCCATTCTTCCGCACTCTTCAACATCTTTGCCACTAAGATATCCATAGAGGAATCCAGCATTAAACGCATCACCAGCCCCAGTCGTGTCGACGACCTCAACCCTGAACGGATCGACCCTCACTTCTCTATTCTTGGTCTTTATCCAGCATCCTTCGGAGCCCATTTTCACCGCTACAACCTCTACTCCAAGATTTAAACTCTCTTCAGCAGCATCTCTGTAGTTCATATTGAAAAGCATCTCAATTTCACTTTTGCTGGGAAGGAAAACAGTTGTGTATTTCAGGAAGTCAACCATTTCATCAAGCCCCCTCTCAACATAAACCATCCCAGGATCAAAGCTTACAAACTCAAACTCTCTAACAACTCTCTTCTGAGATTTAAGAGAATCGAGACCATTTTTGCAGATAAAGGACGTCAGATGAATCAATCCATACTGTTTCGCAGATTCCATGTCTATTTCCTCATACCTGAGTGTATCATTTACACCTGGATCAACCAGAATAGCTCTGTTTCCCCTCTCGTCGACCAGTATCATTGCACTTCCACTTCTCCCCTCTGCTCTAACAACACAGCTTGTATCCACCCCCTCATTTTTTAGGTTTTCAAGAAGTATTCTTCCCCCCTCATCATTTCCAACTTTTCCTATGTATGCTGTTTTGACCCCGAGGCGTGAGAGAGCAACTATGGTATTGGCTGCACTACCTCCCGGAGAAACACTAACGTCTTTAACAAATCCCTCTTCATCCGGCCCTGGAATTTTGTCAACAACATAGAGTTTGTCNACATTAAGGGCACCAAATCCTATTGCCCTGAGTTCCAATACGGACATACTTCTCACCTCATAACCTCAATCTGATTTGATAATCTCTCAAATCTGTCAAAATTTGCAGTTCTTTATTCAGACTATTTCAGACTATTCAAGTGTTATGGCATCCGTTGGACAGACATCAACACATGCACCACATTCAGTACATATGTCCTCATCAACGTGTGCTGTGTCATTGAGCTCGATTGCACCAACGGGACACTCATCCACGCACGTTCCACAGCCATCACATCTGGATTCATCAACAACTGCTGGCATGCTCACTTTCCGCCACTTTTGTATTAAACAGCTTCGATATAGGAATGCCTGTTGAACTCTCGATTAGTTACAGTTTTTAAAAGTGAGAGTAAACTTAAGGTGTGGCCTCAAAGCAGAAAGTAAAGCAGATGACATCATTCGACATCAGAGCATGTGTATCGGAGTTACAGATACTTGTCGGCGGAAAAGTGGAGAAAGTGTATCATCACCCACCTGATGAAATAAGAATCAGAATTTATGCAGGTGAAAAATATGACTTGGTGATTGAAGCAGGTAGAAGAATACATCTCACAAAATTCCCAAGAGAAAGCCCACGTTTTCCATCATCTTTTGCTATGCTGTTAAGGAAGCATCTGGAAGGGGCGAGAATAGAAAAAATAGAACAGCATGATTTTGATAGAATAGTTGTAATAACCTTCAGGAGGGGAGAAGAGGAGAAGAAACTCGTCGCAGAACTGTTTTTAAAGGGAAATATCATCTTGCTTGAGAATTCAAGAGTAATCATGCCACTAAAGTCTGGAGTTAAAGCAGGAGAAAACTACTCCTTCCCTGAACCCATCAGAATTGGAGAAGTGACAGATGAAAGTAGGGATGCTGTGAGAGCTCTTGCACTTTCGGGTCTTGGCGGGCTGTATGCAGAGGAAGTCTGTTTCAGATCCAGTATTGACAAAAAAAAGAAATTTTCCGAGCTCAGTGAGGAAGATCGAAACAGAATTGCGAAGGCGATCGAGGAACTTGTAAACTTCGTACCAAAGCCACAGATCATTGTTAAGGAAGGTGAGTATGTGGATGTTGTTCCGATGGATCTTCTTTACTACAGTAATTACGAGAAAAAGTATTTTGAAAGTTTCAACGAAGCTCTTGATGATTTTTATTCAAGAAAAATAGTGGAATCGGCTGAAATTGAAAGGGTGAAATCGATAGAACTTGAAAAACTCAAGAACAGACTTAGAATTCAGCAGGAAACGAAAAAGAAGCTTGAAGCGCAGATAGATGAATTCAGGAGAAAAGCGGATCTTCTCTACGAGAACTATCTGGTTGTCGAGAAAATAATTCAGACTTTAAACTCAGCAAGGGAGAAAATGGAGTGGAAGAAAATCGAAAAGGCTATAGAGAAAGAGAAGGCTAAAAATGAACTCGCCGCAAAAATAAAGCGTATAATCCCGGAAAAAAATTCTGTGATAGTAGATCTTGATGGCACGGAGGTCGAAGTAGACATTACAAGATCTGTCCATGAGAATGCAAATATCTACTACGAGAAAGCAAAAAGAACCAAGGAGAAACTTCCGGGAATTGAAGAAGCGATTAAAAATACTATTGAGGAAATGCAGAAAACAGAGGAACTTCTGGAGAAGAAATATGTCTCCTCAATAAAGGTTAGAAGGAAAAGGAAATGGTATGAAAATTTCAGATGGTTTATCACCTCCGATGGCTTTCTTGCCATTGGTGGAAGGAATGTAAAGATGAATGAGGAGATAGTCTCAAAATATCTGGAGAAGAGAGATCTGTTCTTCCACACTCAAACTCCCGGAGCTCCAGTAGTTGTACTGAAGAGAGGACAGGAAGCACCTGAGAGCAGCATCATTGAAACGGCTGAATTTGCAGCGATATATTCTTCACTCTGGAAGGAAGGGAAGCACTCTGGCGAGGTTTACTATGTTCTGCCTGAGCAGGTATCCAAGGCGGCTAAGCATGGTGAGTATCTCCCGAAAGGCAGTTTTTACATAACTGGGAGGAGAAATTATATTACTGTTGAGATGAAATGTGCTGTGGGTGTCGAGCTTGAAAATCTTCGCGTAATAGGTGGACCCTTGAAGGCTGTAAAAAGGTATGCTGACTATTATGTTGAACTTGAGATTGGGGATAGAGAGCCAAATGAGCTTGGTGTTGAGATATCAAATTTGTTGGCTGATCTGGCTGGGGATGAAAGGCATGTTGTGAGAGCAATAGCCACTCCTGATGAGGTAATGAAGTTTCTTCCTCCTGGAAAGTCTAATGTAGTTAGGACGGGAAGGCGTGTTGAATGAAAACGAAAAGATCGAGAAAGCGGGAAGAACAGAAAATTAACACTCACAATGATTTTTGTTCAGATAATTGTGACATTACGGTGTACGATCTTCCATCAACAGAGCTATCGAAGAAGCTCGCTGAAAAGTACGGTTACAATGAATTCATTGTGAGAAGGTGGCTCGCTTTTTTTGGTGAAGAATGTGAGGAAATTATGAGAGCTTTTGAGGAGGAAATTCCCAGATATATCAGGGTTAATACGCTGAAAATTGAAGAGGAGAGACTAATCAGAAAGATGGAAAAAAGAGGATTTTTGCTGAAAAAGACTGAGATAAAATACTGTTACGAGGTTGTAAAAGAGCCCTATTCGATTGGTGCAACTCCGGAGTATCTGATGGGGTATTATTACATAATGGACAAGAGTTCGTGTGTTCCGCCTCTTGTTCTCGATCCTCAGCCAGGTGAAATTATAGCAGACCTTGCAGCTTCACCTGGAGGTAAAACAACCTTCATATCGCAGCTTATGGGGAATTCAGGTGTGGTTTTTGCAGTGGAGCCTCAAACAGAAAGAATTCAGCCTTTAATTGATAATGTAAATCGAATGGGTGCGATGAATGTGTTGGTCGTCAAAATGGATGCCAGGGACTTTGCAAGGAAGTTAATTGAAGAAGGTGTGGAGGTGGACAGGGTACTGCTGGACGCACCCTGCACGGGCGAGGGAATTATACATAAAGATAAAACCAGGAAAACGAGTAGAGGAGCGTCAGATATAAAATTCTGCTCATNACTTCAGAGAGAGTTAATCTTGGCTGGATTTGACATTCTGAAAGAGGATGGAAAACTTGTGTACTCTACCTGCTCTCTCACTCCAGAAGAAAATGAATACGTAATTGATTTTCTTCTGGATCATAGAGATTGCAGTGTAGAGAATATTGAGCTGGAGATCGGATCTCCATCACTATTGCTCCCCGATCTCAAGCATGCTGAAGAGATACGGAAGACAAAGAGATTATATCCACACAGACACAGAACATCGGGCTTTTTCGTAGCCAAAATAAGGAAGAGGTAGTTTAACTTATGTTGTAATGCTTATACAATTGATTTGAGAAGAATGGGGAGAATCAGAGAACCCATACAGTTTATTCTTCTGATTCCCAGAAATGACGCTGCAAGACCTATGGGAATTGCTGTGAAAAACACTGCGAGGCCAAATGATCCTGTNAGCAGAATCACGATCAGTATCAGAAAAATCAGAACAGTTGGGGAGATTAAAGAAAAGTTAATTCTATGGATTTTAGTTATCAGTACCCTTGCCACGATCAGCGTTATGGTGAGAGAGGCCAGGGCTGCAGTTGTGGAGAAAACGATAATATCGATGAGGCTTGGGATAAATCCCAGCTCCTTAACAGCATCAGCAGCTCCACTTCTCGTTTTTTTAAGAACAATCAGCATGAAAAAGCACATTATTGCGTTTGCAGTGTTTGCTGAACTCATTGCAGAGATAAATCCCGTATCATCTCTCTCGCCTGCTGATGCCAGTGCAGTTGCTATTCCGCTGCTTACAGCAGGGAAGAGTGAGACAAAAAATCCGGCAAGGCTCCCTTTTATAACTGAATCAAAGTTGGGGAACGAAATCTGAATATTCTGTTCTGGAATCTTTGCACTGAATGATTGAAGAAGGAGTGGAGCACCAAATAAGCCTGTGAGGAGAGGGAGCAGTATTGATGATTGCACAATTTCTGATCCAGATAGAGTAAAATGGCTGGTCGCGAGATACGAATGATTTATGGAAACCCAGCCAAGAAATCCGGATGATATGAATACGAGAAGAGCGTAAAACTTCTTTCTCCATGCAGCCATGCTACCCTCAANTTCATCTCCTCTCTCGCTCAGGATGAGAAAGNCTGAAACTGAAAGGAGAACAATGGGCGTTAATGAGCTGAAAAGAGGATAAAAGCTGGCAATAGCGAAAAGAGAGAGAAAAAGTGGAACTGTAAATCCAATACTCAGAAAAGATGAAAAAGCAGAGAGTGAGATGACTTCGAATCCCTTTCCTTCGAGAACCATTCTGTGAGCTGGCAGTATTGAAATTGCCGTCTCCTCATCTGGGACTCCAAGAAGTGTGGTTGGAATTATATCTGCAATCGTGTATGCGATGGCAGATGCGATTATGGCTGCTACAATTCCATCGTAGCCAAGATAAGGTATCAGAGAACCACTGAAAGCTAACATAAGGGCTGCAAATGTGTTGCTGTGAATTCCGGGCGTAAGACCAGCAATCACACCCAGTGTAACTCCAAAAGCCACTGCTTGCAACACCGCGACAATGTGAACCGAAATTGATATATTTTGCGAAACATTAACACTATCACCGATCAGGAAGCGGTCGTAGTCTAGTGGCAGGACAACGGCCTCCCGAGCCGTTAGCCCGGGTTCGAATCCCGGCGGCCGCACTGTATTTTTAGAGAGTTAGATCAATTTTCAATTCAAATTCAAAAACCGAGATATCATCTGGGTTCTTTAGTTTCCTCTTGAGTTCTTCTACCGCTCGTTTTGCTCGGCTGTCAAGTCTTCTGCAGAGCAAGATTCCTTTGACATCAACATTGAATTCTTTCGAAACTTGGCTCATGTAATCGAGCAGCTGTACAAGGGCTTTGGATGGCGAATGATCCCTCTTAAGCTCGATTACAACGTACTTGCCGTCTCTTGCATCCCTACAGAGGATATCGATAAAATTCCCGTTTTTCGTACTGCTTTCCCCATCAACTATTTCGAGATGCGGGAAGAGTTTGTTGAAATTTCTCCTTATCAAATCTTCGATGTGGGTTTCAAGAAAGTGTTCAATAATCAAGGACTCTCGCTCTTTTTCAAACTTTGTTGGAGGTACTTCTTCAGCGGACTCAAAAAGCTCTTTTATTATCTTTCTTAGTTTTTT
>MTNC01000028.1 GCA_002010285.1 Archaeoglobus sp. JdFR-41
AAAAATAATTTTAAAATTCTTTCGTTTAGAATTAAGATTAGTTGTTAGAGGAGTTGAATTTAGTAGAATATTTAAAAATGGAAAAAGAGGTGGTTGAAATGCCAAAAATGCTGGAAGGAAAGGTTGCCGTAATAACAGGAGCTGGAAGGGGTATTGGAAGGAGTGAAGCTCTGCTGATGGCAAAAGAGGGTGCAAAAGTTGTTGTTAACGATGTGGGTGGAAGCTTTGATGGAACTGGAAAACACCATGGACCCGCGGATGAGGTCGTGAAGGAAATAGAAAGCATGGGTGGAGAAGCAGTACCCAATTATGATAGCGTGACAGATTTCAAGGCTGCGAAGAGGATAATCGATACAGCTATAAATGAATTTGGGAGACTGGACATCTTAGTTAATAATGCAGGCATACTGAGGGATAAAATGGTTTTCAACATGACTGAGGAGGAGTGGGATGCAGTAATCAATGTGCATTTGAAAGGTACATTCAACTGCACCAGACATGCATGTGCATACTGGAGGGAACAGNACAAAGCGGGTAAGCCTGTAGCGGGTAGAATTATAAACACTGTGTCAGATGCTGGTTTGCTTTATAACACAGGACAGTCCAACTATGGAGCTGCAAAAGCCGGAATAGCAGCGTTTACAATAATCGTTGCCAAGGAAATGGCAAAATACGGAGTTACATCCAATGCTATAGTTCCTGTTGCGAGAACGAGGCTGACAACAGACGCAACACCCTCTCTTGCACCCCTAATGTCAACTCCTGAGGAAATGAAAAAAAGATTCGGTTTTGATATTCTCTCACCGGACAACATAGCACCTCTCGTTGTGTATCTGGCTTCAGACGATGCGAAGGACATAACCGGTCAGGTCTTCAGAATTGTTGGAGGTACAATCTGGCTTCTGGCAAGCTGGTATTCCTGTGGTAAGATAACGAAACAGGCTCCCTGGACACCTGATGAACTTGGACCAAAGCTGAGAGAACTTCTGAGCAAAGCTCCAAAGAGAGAGGAGTTTACAGATATTCTGGCGGATATAGGAATGGTGTGAGAAATGGTTAGACTGGACGCTGAAGGAAGCAAATCTGAGCCATTTGTATACGAGTACACATGGAAAGACGTAGTTCTCTATGCGCTGGGTATAGGAGCGAGTAATGAGGATCTTGATTTTGTTTATGAGAAAAAACTCAAGGTTTATCCGACTTTTGCAGTAATACCCGCTCTTCCAACTCTTGTATGGGCTATTCAGGAAGCAGAACTGAATTTAGCAATGCTTCTTCACGCAGGGCAGAAAGTCGTTCTTCATGGTGAGATTCCTACGAGTGGAAGGCTGGTAACAGAGGCGAGAATCTCCAAGATATACGACACAGGTAAGCATTCTTTAACCTACGTAGATACCGAAACGAGGGATGAGAGCGGAAAACTTCTCTCTAACAACACTTTCTCCTTTCTTGTAAGGGGAGATGGCGGATTTGGAGGTGAAAGACCTCCACCTGCCACGAATTTTCCTNCTGAAGGGAAAGAACCTGATTTCGTGGAGGAGATGTCCATANCTCCAAATCAAAATCTGATTTATCGCCTATCAGGAGATCTTAACCCGCTCCACGTAGATCCGGAATTTGCCAGACTTGCAGGATTCGATAGACCTATACTCCATGGCTTGTGCACGTTTGGTTTTGCTGGACGAGCAATTCTGAAAAACCTTTGCAACAATGATCCAAGCAGGTTCAAGTCATTTGAAGTGCGATTTTCAGGTGTTGTTTATCCCGGTGACACACTTGTAGTTGAAGGTTGGAGAGNGGGGTCAGGAAAGTACATAATTCAGGCTAAAAATCAGAAAGGTAAAATCGTTCTCTCCAACGCCGCTGCTGAGATTGTGGAGTAGACTTTACATCAGTGGATTGACGGATGCTGTGTTTGTACTTATTTGTGGCCATCGCCCACCTGATCAGAGTTGTTTGAAGTATGGAATTATCTCTTTTGCACACATCTCATTTACCTTTCTGGCATCAGGTCCGATATTGATCAGATTAAAGGTGCGTACACCAGCTTTTATGTATCTCTCAATTTTCTGAATGCAGTCCTCCAGGGTTCCTGCAATACTGCACTCGATCGCCACATCTCGCGGGATGAGATTATTCAGTTCAAGGTACTCTTTTTCCCCTTCAGGAGTTGCGAGCAATCGTCTCCACCACCAGTCGTGATCGTACTTTGGTGGAAGCTGAATACCAGAAATTTCTGTAAGCTTGGTTGGAATTGGTGTTGCGAGAATCATTTTGTAATTATCCAGAGTTCTGTAAGCTTCATCGCTATCCTCGGAAATAGAGATCAGAACTTGCAGAGATGGGTCAATCTCTTCAAGTGAGCGTCCAGCTTCCTTCAAACCCCTTTTTACATCATCGAAATGCAACTTGTATGATTCTGGGGACTCGGGGAATGGAATCCATCCATCAGCAATTCTGCCAGCTAGCCTCCTCGTTTCTGGGCTGTTTGCCCCTATATAAATCGGTATGGTCTCTTGAGCAGGTTTTATCTGTAGAAACGCGTCTTTCAATCTGTAAAATCTTCCGTTATAGCTGAAGGTTTCACCGTTCCAGAGTCTTTTCATTATCTCAATCGCCTCCTTCATCTTTGAAACCGGATATTTCCACTCGATACCGAATGGATCGAGATTCATGGCTTCTCCTGCACCAATTCCAAGTATAACTCTACCCCCGGAAATCTGATCCAGAGTTGCGAGTCTCTGAGCGAAGACTGCTGGATGACATCGATGGGGACATGAAACAACAGTTTCCAGCTTAATTTTCTTGGTGATCATGGAAATTGCGGTGAGAACGGTCCATGACTCAAAAGTGACCTCTGTTAGTGGTTTGAGGGTATGATCAGGAACGAAAACGAAGTCGAAGCCCGCTTCCTCACTGAGTTTAGCCACTCTGAAGCATCTGTCAATCGATGTGAGGGGGAGTTGGTTACCGAATTTTATCTCACTCATGAGTATCAAACCTGAAAATATTCATCACTCTCTCGATGTCTTTCTCCCTCAGAAGTCTATGCGTATGAGCTCTGCTCACCGCTGGAATACCGAACTTCTTTTTCAGTTCCACTCTCAACTCTGCCATCTTAAGTCCCACCACTGCGAGGTCCAGTATCGGTGCATCCACACCCTCAACCTTTGAGAGATTGGCAGCAGTGCACATTATACCTAGCCCAAGGCTTCCGAGTATGATGACCTCTGCACCCCTTTGAACACATTCTTCAGCCTTTTTTGCTGCATCGGCAGCAACTATTTCAGGATTTTCCCAGCCTTTGGTGACGGTTTCGTAAAATGACATATCGATTGGTACAACCTCTGTTAATCTATCGTGGAATCCGTATCTCTTCACCTGCTTTTCCCACCACGCAACAAAACTCGGGTCGTTCAGCGTAACAATTGCAAACTTTTCCCCAAGCATGGAAGCTAAATGCATCCCCGCCTCACCAATACCAAGAACTGGAACGTCGACAAGTCTCTTAGCCTCCTCAAATCCTGGATCTTCACTACAGGCTATTATTATCGCATCGGCCCCTTCTTTATAAGCTCTGTATACTTCTCTCAGGAAAGATGCTGCATCAAGCAGCAGGAAGAATGGAACCACAGTGTCCCATCCTCTCCTAAGCGCTGGTGAACATTCTCTGATTTCTATTTCAGTACCATCGGCAGCAGCTCTCTCTAGATTTTTTCTGAAAAGTGTAATATATTTCTCATGGTAATATTTTTCCTGTTCGGTCGTTGCCTCCGTTATTCCAACAACTGCGATTTTCATGGAATTTTTTTGCTTAAAACTATTATGTATCTTTCGGTATATTCAATGTTACGTTCATTGTTATCTGTAAATTTTTGTTTAGAGTACACAGATTTACCGTCTGTAAGATGGTGGCATTCCAAGCACGTGCTCTCCAATAAATGCCAGTGCTAACTGCTGGGTGACTGGTGCAAGTCTGAATAAATTTACCTCTCGCCACCACCTCTCAACATGATACTGAACTGCGTAGCCGTATCCGCCAAAGATCTGCATGGCATGATAAACCGCTTCGATGGCTGCATCGACTGCCACAACTTTTGCCATATTGGCTGTTGCACCAACTTCTCTGTAATGCGCTCCCGTATCATAGAGCCAAGCAGCTTTCTGATTTAAAATTCTTGCAGCTTCAATTTTAGCATATGCGTTTGCTAGAGGGAACTGCAATCCCTGATAACTGCCAATTGGATCTTCAAAGACTTTTCTCTGCTTTGAGTATTCCACTGCTGTTTTTATTGCGAGTTTTGCAATTCCTATAGCACTCGCTGCTATAACCATTCTCTCGGGATTCAGACTGTTAAGTACATGGTACCAGCCCTTTCCCTCTTCTCCAAGCAGATTGTCTTTAGATAGTTGGAGATTCTGGATATGAACCTGAAATGTCTTGGAGTAATTCATTCCATGTTTGGGGATCATGTGGTATTGAATGGAGTCATCAGGTAACTCAACCAGGAAAAGACTCAGACCAAGACCTTTTTTTTCTATCTTCTCCTGAGGAGTGGTTCTTGCAATCAGCAACATCAGCCCTGCCTGGTCAATGTCAGAAATGAATATCTTGTTGCCATTTACAATCCACCGGTCATTTTTCTTATCGGCTCTTGTTTTTATGTTGAGAGTGTTTGAACCTGCATCAGGTTCTGTGAGAGCTAAACAGCATTTAATCTCACCTCTCGCAATTTTTGGGAGATACTTCTTTTTCTGCTCCTCGCTACCATGTCTCAGAATCGCCGTAGTACAGATTGTGCTTAGCAGGAGGTGAGCACTACCTCCATATCCGCATCCGTTTTCATCAAGTTCTTCAACAGCAATGATGAGTTCACTCAACCCCTTACCCAATCCGCCGTATTTTTCCGGGATTATAATTCCAGGAAATCTGGCTTTTCCTATTGTGTTCCAAAACTCTTCAGGAAACTCTCGATTTCTGTCTTTCTCCATCCAGTATTCTGGTCCAAATTTTTGAGCTATCTTCCTTGCAGAATCTGCAATTTTTAACTGATCGTCAGTAAGTCGGAAGTCCATTTCAATTCACTCCTTGCTGATATCTCCGATTACTTTTTAAATCCTCTACGATTGAGAGCTTCTTTTCACTAAATGGACAAATCTTGCCTCCATTACGATTTCTCCTCTCTGATTTCTCACAGTCCTTTTCTGGACGACAATTCCCCTGTCTTTCTTTCTGGATTCCCTCTTGTCTACAATTTCTACTTCAACAGTTATGGTGTCTCCAAGTTTAACCGGGGCTGTAAATCGAACCTCTTCAAACCCCAGGAAAGCGATAGCAGTTCCATCAAACCAGCCACAGCGATCTCCGAGACCTGCTGATATTGCTAACGTCAGTATTCCGTGAGCTATTCTACCCCCAAAAATCGATTTTTTAGCAAACTCCTCATCCACATGCAGCGGGTTGTAGTCTCCAGAAAGCCCTGCAAACAGAACTACGTCTGTCTCTGTTACAGTCCTCGAAGGACTGATGTACTTCTCTCCAACCTTAAAATCCTCAAACATTTTCGGTGGCATATTTTTAATTGTGTTTGATTATTTAAGGCTTGTGGAAGATATACAAACAGTATGTATTATCTACTTATTTTAAGATATCATTTGTCAACTATGTTTTAATTTTTTATATAAAAAAATAATACATCATTATTAACCAGGAAAAACCTTATAAACAATAAAAATACTGGAAATTTTGGTGATTGTATGGCTGAGAAAATAGATTTTGGAGTTTGGATGCCGTATGCAATTCCATTCCCACCATGGGAGTACAAGGGAGCAAAAATGTGGGCAACAAGTTTCAAATTGAAGGAAAAAATTCCACTTCCGGAACCACTTGAACACCTTGATCCACCCTATGGTGCAATGGCATTTGCAACCTATGACACCACTGACATAGGTCCTTACGACGAACTTCTACTCTACGTATTTGCCAAGGATAAACGAACAGGTACTAAGGGACTTTTCTGCCCGCTTGTGTACGTAAATTCGGAAAACGCATATCTTGGCGGGAGAGATATGTGGGGATTTAACAAGAAATTTGCAGAGTTCGAGTTTTACATCGGGGAGAAAATGGTCTCCGCCACGATGTACCGCAAGAAGTTTGTTGATAAAGAGGGTGAGAGACTAGTCGACCTTGTAATGGAAATCGGAGATGATATGACCGTAGAGGACATGCGAGAGCCATGGCCAATTTTTGTGTACTGGGTGTACAAGCCGATATTCACACCGCGGGAGTCTGAGGTGCACTTGTCCTGCCAGCTTGTGGAAATGTCGCCACCTTTTAACCTATTGAAATTCAAAAAAGCTCAGGTGGTTGAAGCTAAGGTATATCCAACGGACGACGATCCCATAGGAATGTTTCTCCCTGAGGAAGACACATTCGGTTGGTACGCCGAACTCGACATGACCTTCGTCCCAGGCAAAGTGTCTTGGGAGAGCAAGTAGAGTAAACTGCGACATTTCACTTTATTTTTTGTTATGGATTTGCATTGTCATTACATTTGGAGGGAGGTGTAGAAATGTATGAAATGCTTTTAAGCCCCATTGAAATTAGAGGTAAAACAATAAAAAACAGAATTGTACAAACTGCACATCTTACTCTGTTCTCAGAAAATGGGGTCTTCTCAGACAGATATATAAACTACATAAAGGAGAGAGCGAAAGGAGGAGTGGGACTGATTATATGTGAAGCCCAACCAGTACATCAGAGTGCACTTCAGTTTCCGGAAATGGCATACGCCTTTAAACCTGAAATTGTTGACTCCTATAAGAAAGTTTCATCTGCATGTCATGAGTATGGAACCACGGTTCTTGCTCAATTATGGCATTCTTCAGCACATGCTACAAGTTATCTTACCCGTCAGCCTCTCTTGGCACCCGGCCCATACATGTCTTACATGAATGCCTATGTCATAAGAGAAATACCCAAGGTGATGGATAAGGATGATATAAAGGAGTTGGTGGAGAGCTTCAGACAAGCAGCCATATATGCCAAAGAAGGCGGAATGGATGGTGTTGAGATAAACGCTGCTCACTCATACCTTGTTGCACAGTTTCTTTCACCCCTCTACAACACGAGAACCGATGAGTACGGTGGTTCTCTGGAGAACAGAATGCGGTTTCTGATGGAAATTCTCCAGGCTGTGAGAGATGCAGTAGGGGATGATTTCATAATCTGTGTCCGAATATCTGTAGATGAACTCGTTGAAGGAGGGTTAACCTTAACCGAGACCAGAAAGATTGCTAAGATTCTGGATGAGAGTGGTCTGGTGGATATAATCAGCACAAGCGTTGGTATATATCTGACAGCTTTTATGATATTTCCAACAATGCAGATTCCTCAGGGGTACCAACTATCCACAACGAGAGAGATAAAGAAAGAAGTTGACAAGATGAAGGTAATCGTCGTGGGAAGAATAAAAACTCCACAAATGGCTGAGGACATTCTGAAAAATGGCTGGGCGGATTTTGTAGCGATGACTCGAGCTCTCATCGCAGACCCATATATACCAAGGAAGATAGAAGAAGGTAGAATTGAGGATATAAGGCCATGTATTGCATGTAATCAAGCCTGTGTATCCAGGGTAGCCATGGGCATTAGGATGTCCTGTATACTGAATCCTGAGGTGGGTGAAGAAGGTGAGATTCAGATCACATCTGCCAAGGAGAAGAAAAAGTTCGTTGTTGTTGGAGGTGGTCCAGCTGGGATGGAGGCTGCAAGAGTTCTTGCGGAGATGGGGCATGAGGTTGTTTTATTTGAACAGAGGAATAAACTGGGAGGGAGAGTTCTTCTTGCAGCCCGTTTACCCATGAGGGAGGAAATAAAAGAAATTGTAGAGTGGCAGGCGAGACAGATACAGAAGCTCGGAGTTGATGTAAGGCTTGGAGTTAAAGCGGATGCTGAAACTGTGCTTAACGAGAATCCAGATGCAGTCATAATTGCAACTGGTGCAATTCCAGAGAAAAGTCTTTATTCACCTGGAAGACCTGCCTACCATAAGATACCAGGGGAGGATAAGCCGCACGTCTATTCTTTGGTAGATGTGCTGGAAAAGGATCCAGATCTCGGTAAGAACGTTGTTGTTATGGATGAAGAGGGGATATATAGGGGTATGGGTATTGCAGATTACATATCTAACAAAGGATGCAAGGTGACACTGGTCACGTCCCTCCATGTTGCGGGGTTTTCAACCTTCAGAACAATGGATGGGGGACTGCTATATTTAAGACTTATATCAAAGGGTGTTGATCTGAGAACATTTACAGTTATATCAGAGGTTAAAGATAAGTCAGTTGTACTTTTTAACTTCTTCAGACCGATTCCTGAAGAAATTCCTGCAGATGCTGTGGTAGTCGTTCCCGGATTAAGGGCAAATGATGATCTCTACAACGCTCTTAAAGACAAGGTTAAGACTTATAGAATTGGTGATTGCGTAGCACCCAGGACAATAGAACATGCGATACATGAAGGCTATAAAGTAGCTTTAGAAGCTGGAGGGGAATAAAATGCGAGTGATTTCACCAATGGGATCTTTTGAAGCCGCTCCTGAAGGTATAATCTTCGAGGATGGACAGTTTGTTATGTATGGAAAAGCCGGAATGTGGGAGTTCCGCATCTACGTAACTCCAGGAGAAATTTTCAGAGTGATGGCTCTGGGATTTTCCATGAAACTTTGGTCTTCCATGGTTAAATCATTTTTTAGAGGTGTAAAAAGGAGGTTGGTGAGAAAATAAAGTTTAGAGTTTACAGCTTTTAGATTTTTCTTTTTTCTATTTGTTTTTTATTCTTTCAAAATTGTTCAGTGGCTTAAAACTCAGATTTTTTAATCTTTGGGTAAAAACATTTTGGGTAGATTCTCAGAAATTCTCACGCCTCTGGTTTTATNAACACACTGTATCCCTGGGGGAAGACTTCAAAACTGACTTTAACCGGATAATTTTTCTCGAAAAATCTCCTCAAAGCTTCGCATATAATCGTATCTGTGTTTTGACCAAGATTTGAAGTAACAAGAAGATAGATTCCATCTTCTCCTTCTCGCACAGTTACCTTGGTTGCCTTACGAGTTGTCAGCAAACATGTCCTTATCCCTTTCACAGCTTCGTCCAGTGTAACCTCTACAATCGGCTTTCCATAGATTTTTCTTATCACAATTTCCAGTTCGTTATCGCATAGTGCTTTCTCTATCTCACCCGAGACAACAAGTTCAATTGTTTTGGCATTAAATGCAACCAGATTTGCCTCCTCCATTAACTCCAGCAGTGAGCATTCAGGTTGAGTTTTACTCTTTATTCCGTTTTTTTGATCTTCAAGCAGAAGAAGTGCATCCTTGATCAACCTGTTTACTTTTCCGTATTGGGGGAGGTACTTCTGAATCAGTCTGTAACACTCATCATCCACAGTTGTATGCAATCTTTTCTTCATAACTCTATTTGGAAAAATCATCGTAAATACTTTGTGCATAGCTTAGAGATTCATGTGCATTGTGAAAATATGATTATCATTTTAATCACATAACAATTTTATTTTTCCACATAGACTATTTTCCGATGATTGATATTGACCGTATTGCCGAGTTGAGAAGTGATGTAGCGGAGATGCTCTCATCCAGTATTAAAGAGTGGGCAGATAGGGAAGTGATGCCTTACAGACATGAAATTGATGATAAGCTCGAAATTGCTGAAAATGCTATGAAAAAACTGTTTGTCCAGGTGGGGATGCAGAAACTTCTGGTTCCTGAGTCAATTGGGGGAGCAGGTGTAGGATATGAGGAACTTCCGTCAGTAATTCTTCACAGTTTTGAGGAGATAGGTAAAGCTGATGCAGGAATTGGATTTGTACTCTCCGCAACAGTTGCAGCATCGGTTTCAGCGGTTGGTACTGATGCCTTTGATTTTCTGGCAGAAAAACTGTCGAAGGATTTCTGTCGTATATCGATTGTACCACCACAGTTTGGGAGGGATGATTTTAGGGGACTGGAACTTGCCAAGGCTGTGGAAAAGGCTGGGAAAATCAGACTGAAGGGATATGGGAGACCACTCAACTCAGGAGTTGATGCAGATGTATTCGTTGTTTTCTGTAACTATGATGGCATTTCCATAGCTTTTCTCGATGGAAGTGAGGTTGAAAGGGGAGAGATGGTAAAAAGTACGGGTCTGATTGCAAGCAGAAACTGTGATGTGAAAATAAACGCAGAGATAGAGAAGAGCAGAATAGTGGTTGGAGACGCTTGGATGAGATTGAAGACATATTTGAACTTCTGCCTATCGTCACTCTGCGTGGGTTCAGCTTTGGACTCTTGCAGAATTGTAAAGGAGTGGGCAGAGAGAAGACTAATAAGAGGAAAACCGCTAAAGGACAATACCGTTGATGCTGCAATCCTTGCAGAAGTGGCNAGGGAAACTGTTGAGGCCAGGTCAATAGCGCAGATTCTGGCAAAAATGCTGCTGGAAGATAGAAGCAATGATGAACTTCTCGTGTTTTCAACAATTACAGCTTCAAAGTGTTCAAGAGCAGCTTTTTCAGCAGCTGACAGAGCTATGGAACTCATGGCATCTCAGGGTTATGCAAGAGAGGGTTTGCTGGAGAAGCAGTGGAGAGATGCCAAAAGCATTGTAGCGTTGCTTAACGAACAGCATTCTCTTCTTGAGATTGCTGAGAAATTTTACGGAAGTAAGCTGTGGTGATGGGCATGTTTGCTCGTGTAAAGGAGCTCGAATCTCCACTTGAAAGGTATCTGGCAGAGATGATCAGAGATTGGGGAGAGAGGTATATAATGCCCTATCGAAGAGAATTCGATGAAGACTGGAAGGAGCACAGNTTGATTGAACCTGCCCTGGAAAAGTTGATGGTGGACTACGGTTTGCAGATTGCTTTCTTCCCTGAAGAGTATGGTGGCTGGGGTCTTGGTAGCTCAGACTACTTTGGCTCAATTGCTGCAAGACTTCTGGAGGAGATAGGAAGATATGACACTGGAATCGCAGTTTCAGTGGGAGTAACTTTCTGGCCACTTCTGATGATAACGGTTAAACCACACATAAACCATGAACTCTGTGCTGAATTTGCGCCNCTTTTTGCCAGGAAAAAGCTTACAATAGCCGCAAACGCAATGACAGAACCGCAGGGGGGGTCTGATATTGAAAATTTGGATGAACTGAAAGGAAAGACGATCAGAACGGTTGCAAGGCTTGAAGGAGATGAATGGGTTATAAATGGTCACAAACTCTGGCCAACAAACACCGGTGGTCTGGCAGACTTATTTGGTGTTGTATGCACNACAAAACCGGGGGAAGCAGATGAAAGGTATTTCACTTACATATATGTTCCTGCAGATCTGCCAGGAGTGGAACAGGGAGAACCATACAGAAAAGCCGGAATGGCTGCAGATAAGAACTCGGATATATGGTTCAAAAATGTAAGAGTACCAAGATATTATAGAGCCTGGGGTGAAGGACTTGATGCAAAATACTTCAGAGAACTGATCACCACAGGATGTTTGGGAAGTGCAGCAATGGCTGTTGGTGCGATGGTGAACATTTACGAGATCCTAAAAGAGAAGTGCTCTGAGATACGTTACAGAGGTAAACCTTTGAAAGAGAACACGGCAGTGGCGGCAGTTCTTGCCGATATAGCTGCTGAGATAGAGGTTAGCAGAGCAGCAGTTTACACCTACGCCAGGATGCTTGATCGTCCTGACATCTACGGTGAGAGATATTCGCCAGAAATTGTGGCGAGAGGAAGAGCTCTGAAACTTCGTGTTTGTGATGCCTGCTGCGATGTTGCCAGCAGAGCGGTAAATATACTCCACCACTATGGAATAGACAGAGATTATGACATTGAAAAGCACTGGCGAGATGTGAAGATAATACAGCTATGGATGGGGGGTAAGCAGCTCTGTCAGATGGATGTGGCGAGATATTTTTATGATTGCAAACAGCTTTGAGGTGGTTTTATGGGTGATCTGACTTTCGGTTTATTGAGGAGTATAGCCGGATCACCTTTTTACAAGGAGGTTATAAGGCAGGCAATAAATGAATTCTTCATTCCTGAAACTGTTGAAAGAGAAACGAGAGAAGTTCTGTTCAGGGATGTGGAATTCACCGTAACATCTCTGGCATTACTGCCTAAACTTGTGAATACATGCTTTGGCGTTGCAAGAGGATTTAACAGATTCGCATCAAGTTTCACACCCGATACACTTTACGGGATGCTCAGTGGAGTCATAAATGATTTTGATGCGAGATATGCAGCGATNACAGTCAATGAGTACTTCGACCTCCTTGAAAAACTTCGGGAGTCACACCCTGCACTCATGGCTGATCTCATGGGAGATAAAATAGAGGAATTTATAGACGGTGTCGACTTTGGAAAACTTAGAAAATGCGTCGAAGATTCTGCCTTCTGTTTTCAGAAGACTATGGAGATTGTTACGAGCAAGATAATAGCTGATCCGGTTAAATTTGCAAATATTGCTGNTGCCATACCATCAGTCGTAAACTCATCTCTTGCCATTACCAGCGACATCATCGGTAAAATAGAAATCGCCCCAGAAACTCTTGCAAGTGCAACTTTCAGCATTTTAAATGAGGTGGATGGAACAGGAATTGGAAAACTTCTGAACGAGACATCCAGTCTTGTCAACAGACTGCATGAGGGTAATTACATTCTGGGAAGAGGCGAACCGGAGTTCAGAAATGTGGCAGAAAAACTCTTCACGGAGGTGTTTGAGACTCTGGAAGTAGAAGAAGTGAAAAAAGCCTTTATTGCTTTGCTTGAGGACTTTGAAGTCATAATTCAGGCATTAAACGATGCTGNCTGGAAAAATCCAATGATTGCGATTACTGCAATTTCTGTAATTCCCGACATAACCAATTCAGTCATTAGAGCCTGTAATTCAACCATTGCCAAATTTGAAGAGTTGCCGAATGATGTTTTGGCGCAGGCAATCAATGATTTGATTTCGGAGATAGATTACGAAGCCCTGGGCAAACTTGTGACTTCATGGCTCCGAACCCTGAATTCCGTCTTTGATCAAAATCCTGAGTTGCTACAGAATATTGTAAACGGCATCCTCCAATCCATCGATAAATCAGAGCTTGAAAGAGCAACTAATTATCTCGTCTCGTCGATTATGAAAACTCTGCTCTCAAACCCTGAAATTCTTGTTTCTGTTGTCAATCCGGTTATCCAGACAATCTCGATGCTTGTTAAAACTGGAGGTGAGAATAAATGAACACCCTTGAAACTTTCAATGAAATTGCGATGACGCTGGAAAATCCATATCTTGATGACTGGAAAAAGAAAGGTGGAAGTGTCGTAGGGTATGCATGTATAGCATTTCCCAGAGAAATTGCAGAAGCAGGTAACGTTCTCCCGTTCAGATTGAGAGGTGCTGGCAATGCGGACACGTCAACAGCAGACTCCTATCTCTCAAGGTATAACTGCAGTGTGTGTAGATCGTGCCTCGAGTTAATATTGAAGAACAAATACGAATTCTTGGATGGCTACATCAGAGTGAGAGGTTGTGATCACTGGATGGGGACGTTTGACGAGATTTTGCACGCAAAGAAGCCGGAATTCATGCACTATTTCAAGGTACCACATCTTGTAAACAAGGATACACTTTCGTTTTTTGAGAGTGAGATGAGGAAACTGAAAGAAGTTCTGGAAAAGCAGTTTAAAGTTGAGATAGGAGAAGATGACGTAGTTGAGCAGATAAAATTGCAGGATAAAATCAATAAGACTCTGAAAAAGTTTTACAGAAAGAGATTTTCCTCGAAACCCGAGCTGAATGGAAGTGATGCGATTGCAGTGATAGTATCCAAAGACTCACTGCCATCCGCAGTATTCTATTCGCTACTTTTGGAGGCGATGAAAGAAAAGAGAGACATCGATTACAGGGCAAGGGTGCTATTGTCCGGGTGCCCCATGGATGAAATTCAACTCATAAGAGAGATGGAGAGAGTGGGTGCCTTGATAGTTTCGGAGACAACTTGTTTTGGAGCAGGCTCCTTCTGGAATATGACGGAATATGATGGAGGCGATGCTTATGAATTTCTCGCCAGAAAGTATCTCGAAAATTTAAGAGTTTGTGCGAGGATGTTTGGAGAGTATGAATTCAGGAAGAATTTCGTGAAAAGAATGGCGGAGGAAGCACGAGTTGATGGAGTAATACTTCAGCACAATAAGTTCTGTGATCTCTTCGGGATAGAGAATGCCAAACTCAGAATGGATCTTGAGAAAGAGGGAATACCGGTTCTGGTTCTCGAGAAAGAATACGCTTCGATGGCCGATTTGGGGAGGATAAAAACGAGAATTCAAGCATTTATTGAGAGACTCGGAAAATGATGGTGGTGGTTCGAATGGGTGAAGTTAGAGTTGGTTTGGTAAAAAGAAGTTATGAAGTATTGAAAACAATAGAAAAGTTCAGAAAGTGCAGTAGAGATGAAATAGATGGGTTAATAAAGCTTCTGGGCGAAACCCAGGCTCATACACTGGGAGGTTTTCTTGATGAGAGACACGGTGGTGCAGGTCTTCAATTTGCTCGGGAAATTCTCACAAAACACATAAAAGAAGCGGTTGAAGCGAGAGAAGAGGGTAAGAAAGTCATAATGATTCCCTTCAATTTCCCACCAGAAGTCATTCATGCCTTTGAGAACGCTGTGCCCTTCACAACTGAGGTTGCTACGACAACAGGAGTTCTATCCTTGGAGGGACAGGGAGAACCATACTGGGATTATGCAATGTCTCTTGGGATACCTGACTATGTCTGCTCCGCAAATACGATTGCTCTCGGATCGATACTCATGTCTGTGGANGGTCTTGAATTCGCACCTGATGCAATGATCTCCGCTGCTCCTGGGGCATGTGATGCCAATTCGAAAATACACGAGTTTGTTTCCGAGTATCTCAAAGTTCCAGAATTCATAATCGATAAAACTGGAGACGGAAGGTCGGATTATGAACTTTATAGGAGACTGTTTTTCAACATGCTAAACGAGCTGGAAAACTTTGTNGGAGAGGAGCTTGATGAGGATAGACTTATAAAAACAATCGAAAGAGCGAATGANTCTACTGAACTTTACTGGGAACTCCACGAGTTGAAAAAACATTCTCCCTGTCCGGTTCCCAATATGTTTACACTCTTCACATATGGCACACGCTTTACAATGTGGGGGAGAGAGGAAGCTGTAAGCATGTTGGAAAAACTTGTTGAAGTCTCGGAGAAAAGATTAAGACGAGGTGAGTATCCGGCTGAGAGGGAAATAGCAAGAGCTATCTGGGTTTACACAGGTTATTACATAGATCTNCTTGANCTCTGGTTGTGGATGGAGGATAATGGAATCACGTATCTTACGGATCTCCTGAATTCAGGCTCATTCCCGCAACTTTACGAGGTGTCCACAAAAGAAGAAGCCATGGATGCTCTGGTATCTAATGCCTGGAACTATGTGATGACCAGACAGATGGGGGCGGAAAACATGGGCATGAGATGGGTAGAGGATGTCGCATATCTTGCCAAGGAGCTTAACGCAAACTGCGGTATTTACAGCGGTCATCATGCATGCAAGCAATCACAGAGCGTTTTCAGAATACTGAGAGACGAGATGAGCAGAGCAGGTGTTCCAATTCTTCGCCTTGATGGGGACTGCTGGAATCGTCGAATAACTCCTGTCAGCGTTCTGCAAGAATTAATTCTGGACTTCGTTCACAATGTCGTGGCGAGAAGAAAGAGGAGGAGAAGGAAAGGATAGCGGAGGATCAGGAATGTACTTTGGAGGAACCGATGTGGGATCGCTTACGGCACAGGCTGTAGTTCTTCAAGATGGGAAAATAATGGGTTACAGAAATATCAGAGTTCTTCCGAATCCTGTGGATTCGGCGAAAAAGGTTATGGGAGAATTGCTTCGAAATCTTGGTTTGAAGCAGGATGATGTGATAATTTTCTCAACAGGATACGGTAGAGAGAAGCTCGTAGAGGCTGGATTTGCGAAGGAACATGTGAGTGAAATAAGCTGCCATGGGAGAGGAGCTTACTGGTTAAATCCATCTGTGAGGACGATAATCGACATAGGAGGACAGGATGCAAAGGTTATACGTATTGATGGAAATGGAAACCTCGTAAATTTTGTTATGAACGACAAATGTGCAGCAGGAACTGGTAGATTTCTTGAAATTCAAGCCAAAGCTCTTGGATTGAGTCTTGATGAACTTGGAGAAATGACGTTTAAGGCTGAAAATCCTGTTGCAATCACAGCGAGGTGCAGCATCTACGCAGAAACTGAGGTTATTCACTTCCTTCAAAGGGGAACGTCGAGGGAAGACATAGCAGCAGGGGTGAACAGATCAATGGCTGAGAGAATCTACTATCTGGCAAGACGTGTTGGAGTTGAAAGAGAAGCAACGCTGACAGGTGGTGTTGCGAAAAACAGAGGAGTAAGATATGAGCTTGAAAGAATTCTGGGAGTTAAGTTCATCGATCTTGGCGTCGATCCTCAGATCGTGGGTGCACTTGGTGCAGCAATCTTTGCGATGGAGAAGTTCGGAGAAGTATAGAAGTGAGGGAGAAATGGGGGGTGAATCGGTGTTTTTGGGGATTGATGTAGGTATGAGGTTCACAAAAGCCGTTCTGTGGGATGATAGACCTTTAACTTTTGCTGTGGAAGAAACAACGGGTAATATGGATCCTGTTCTGGCAAGATTAAAAAACAAGATCGGAGAGTTCAGATACTGCTGTGCAACAGGTGGTGGAGCAGAGCTCGTTGAGTTCGCAGACATCAGAGAAGATGATGTTGTCTGTCTCTCTATTGCTGTTCGTGACATGGTCAATGCGGACTTCGTTATAGATATCGGCGGTCAGAGTATAACTGTGATCTCAGTTGATGAAGATGGGAACGTGATTGACTTCATGAGAAATGATAAATGTGCAAGTGGCAGTGGGAGATTTCTGGAAGTTATGAGTTCGGCACTCGGGATAAACATTGGGGAGGTTGATGAAGTCGCATCAAGAGCCGATAAAAAACTTTCAATAACATCTCAGTGCGCTGTTTTTGCTGAAAGTGAGGTAATTTCCTACGTGAACGAGGGAGAGAAGGTGGAGAACATAATCGCTGCAGCATGCGATACAGTAGCCAAGCTCGCAGTGGCACAGGCTAACAGATTCGGAATTGATGGTAAATATACAATTACGGGGGGTGTTGCCTGTTTTAAGAGCATAACTGAGAGAATCAGACAGGAGATTGAAGGAGAGTATGTCGAATTTCCAAAACCTCAAATTGCAGCAGCTATAGGGGCGGCAATAGTTGCAGAAGAGGAATTCAGTCATGTTTGAGGAAATAATTCCACCGATTAGACGATTTGTAGAGGAGAATGTAAACTCAGGGCGATTTGAAGAAGTGCATTATCTAAAACTCCCGAAATGGGAGAAGGGGAGAGATATTATCATGAGAAAAGACCTCGCGTATGAACTCGGGAAGCACAACTCGGCACTGCTTCTGATGTGGGAAAAAGCGAAAAACAGGGTATACCTTCCAGTTAACGGCGATGGCTCTCTTGCAGTAATCATTATCTCTGATGCAAAAGTGAGCAACGAATATGAATGCTTCAGGGCAATGAGAGATTCATTTTACGGTCTTGCTCTGAAAGGTGTCACCATACGAAGTCTTCCAAGTCAGATGAGGGTCTGGTTGAGGGTGGGGAAGGAGGCAGACAGAAATGGATTCAGTCTCGGAATTCTTGGCAGGGCTGTTGTAGAATCAATGAATTCCCTCGACTTTGTCAGAGCGACTGACGTTATTATCCTTACGTCAAAAAGTGACATGAGAGTTTTAAATGAGCAGTTTTCAAGGGGAAGGAGAATTACTGAAGCACTGATAAAAATGCACGAGGAGGAGATTTTGAACTGTGAAGAATGTGATTACAGGGATGTTTGCAGTGAAATTCCCGAGTTGAAGAGAATCAGAGATAGAATCGTAAAACGAAGTCGANTATGAATATCGCTGTGGTTGGTAAAGGTGGTGTTGGAAAGACATCCATATCTGCCATGCTCGTAAAGATCCTTTCCGAGAACNACACAGTTCTTGCAATAGACGCCGATCCGGCAGGAGGACTTGCAATGTCCCTTGGTGTTGAAGTAAACAGAACGCTCAACGATGTCAGAGAGGAGATAATAAGCATGCTGAGACAGAAGTACGACAGGGTTGAAATTGCCGCCTCCATTGACTACAGAATATTTGAAGCTCTGGCTGAACGAGGTAATTTTGCCCTTCTCGCGGTAGGAAGACCGGAAGAGGAAGGATGTTACTGTCAACTCAATACAATGCTGAGAGAGGCAATAGAGATGCTATCGAAGTCATTCAATGTTACAGTTATTGATGGGGAAGCTGGAGTTGAACAGATCAACAGAAGAGTGATGAGAAATGTTGACGTCCTTCTCATTGTAACCGATACATCAAAGAAGGGATTTCAGGTTGCAGAGCAGATAAAAAGAGTCGCCGGTCGTGCTGTTAAAAGCAGAGTTGTTGCTCTAATCGTTAATAAGGCAAGAGGTGGTATGGAGGTAGATTCTCAAGGTTATGATTTTGTTCATTTTATTCCGGAGGATGAGACAGTTTTAGCCTTCGATGTTGAGGGCAAATCGTTCGTGGAGATGCCTGAATGCAAAGCTCTTCTGGCTGTTAGGGAACTTTCAGAAACTATTTTTGATCACACTTCCTGAGTCCAGTTGGTGAAGTTTCGTGAGAGTTAAGAAGCCAGGATTTGTACCCCTCATATTGCTCATAGTACTTCTCTGTTTTTCACATGGATACATGGATCTATTTGCTCCTTTCAGTGGAAATCTATGGAAGTTCAGCCACAGGGAAGTTATCACAAATCCTTATGGGGACGCAGAAGCCTACTACGATGAGTATGGAGTTCCACATATAGTAGCCGATGATGAGAAAGCTCTGGCATTTGCAGTAGGGTACGTTCAAGCAAAGGACAGACTGTTCCAGATGGATTTACATCGTCGTCTCATGAGAGGGCAGCTAAGCGAGGTTTTTGGAGAAGAATTTTTTGAATCAGATGAATTCCACGTTAAAATGGATTTTATAACCGCTGCAGAATCCTCATGGAAGCTTATTAAGAATACAGAACTTGGAGAAGTTCTGGAAGCTTACTGCGATGGTGTGAACTACTATCTGAAACATAATCAGCTACCTGTTGAATTCAAGCTTGCAGGTTACAAACCTGTTAACTGGACGCCAGTGGACACGCTGATTATCAGCAAGGAAATTGCATGGGGGCTTACGGGTAATTTCTGGGATCTGAAAAGGGCTTTAATTGTAGAAAAACTGGGTAAAGATTTTCTTGAGCTCTACCCCCAGTACATGAATCACACTTCACCAATAGTGCGGGTTGGTGAGGTGAGTAAGTCTCTTCTCGACTGGTTGAAACCATTTGAAGCAAAGAGTGAGTTTGGATCAAATAACTGGGTCGTTTCTGGAAACTACACGCTTAATGGAAAGCCCATTCTCGCCAACGATCCCCATCTGCTTCTTACAGTGCCACCAGTGTGGTATGAGATGCATCTCAAGCTGAATGGGGAAAATGTTAGGGGAGTGACCTTCCCTGGTGTACCACTTGTGATAATTGGGATGAACGATTACCTCGCGTGGGGTTTCACGAATGTGGGTGCAGACGTGATAGATTTTTATTACTATATCTGGAATGGGAGCAAATACTACTACAAGGGGGAGTGGCTTGAACCGGTAAGAGAAATCAGAATTTTGAGAGTTAAGACGGATAGGAGGTTTGAGGAGAGAGAAGTTACTGTGGAAAAGACTGTACATGGAGCATTAATAGAGAAATACGGTAGCAGAGTAGCCGTAGCCTGGACAGGACTTACTGCAACTACCGAAGCTCTTGCCATTTACAGATACAACCACGCCAAAAATTTGGATGAATTCATGGAAGGGTTGCGTTATTTTGATGTTCCTGCTCAGAATGTTGTTTACGCTGATATTGAGGGTAATATTATGTATTATCCTGCCGGGAAATATCCAGTAAGGTTGATTGATGGAGAAGAAGTGCCGGGAAATACAATCTTTAACGGTTCTGCTGGGGAAGGAGAGTGGAAGGGTTTCAAACCATATGGGTTCTCAAACTGGGAGGGTTTCATAAATTTTGAAGAGATACCACACCTTATAAATCCAAATTATATAGCGACAGCCAATCAGAGAATCGTTTATAACTACCAGCATTACCTCGGCGATTCAATGTACTTTGCAGATCCATACAGGGGAATGAGAATTTATGAAATGCTTGATAGTGCTGTGAAATCGGGAAAGAAGATAGATGTGGAATACACAATTGAAATGCAGCTTGACACCTACTCTAAACCTGCAGAGTTCTTTGTTCCCTACATCCTTGAATCACTGGATAAAATGGACAGTAAATCCAGGGATTACGCCAGTTTACTGAAAAACTGGGATTTCAGAATGGATAAAGATTCTGTTGCAGCACTTATTTTTGCTGTATGGCTTGAGAAGTTTGTCAATGAAACGTTTGGTGATGAATTCTACTCCTCGGGACTTGACAGTGATTTTTACCCTCGTCTCTTTGTACTCCAGAATCTACCTCCGGATAGTAGATGGTTTGACGACGTCACGACCCCTCAGAAGGAAGTTAGAAGTGACATTGTGGCGAGAGCGATGAAGCTAACTGTCGAGGAAATTCAGAAAATGGGTTACACTGTTTATGGAGACTACAACAGACTGGAAATCCGGCACCCATTCAGCAGAGTTGTAAAATTCTTCGACTATCCTTCAATGCCTGTGAACGGCTCAGCTTACACTGTATTCAACTTCAGAAAAGGGGTTCAGTGGGGTGAGGGTAAGTTGCAGGCTGGAAGCAGCTGGAGGATGATTGTTAACTTCGATGAGAATCTCTGTGTAATTCCCGGTGGAAATTCTGGAGATTACTTCTCAAAACACTACTCTGATCAGCTTAAAATGTGGGCAAATGGCAACTACAAACCCTTCGACTTCAAAATTAGAGGAGAAAAGATTGTTTTTAGGGTGAAACGATGAGAGCGTTAATATTATTCGCTGCAACAGTCATTGCCTGTCTCCACTGGTTTGGGATAGTGGTGGGGGGTGCTGCAATAGGTTTGAGTGCAAGAAACATGAGAGAAGCCATATTTCTCGGAGTCATATTTGGAACTGGCATCTGGCTTCTTTTTGTTGTTTATATGGGTGTTAACGGGCTGGCTGGTAAGTATCTGGCAATGATACCCATTTCGTATCTCGGTCTGGTCCTCACAGTTGCTACCTCAACACTTGCAGCTTCATTGAGATCTCTATTCGATTTTAAAAATTAAAAAAATAATTTTATTCTTGTCCTCCTTTAACTTCCTGGAGCACACTCATAAGCTCTTCTACATCTCCATTATCGCCATACTCGTTTATCAGTCTGATCAACTCTTTTAGATCTCTCATACACTCTTTGGTATATTCAATAGCACTTCTCACAGCCCCTCTTACTTCTTTCATTGCTTTGAAACCTTCAGCCGGTGTTTGAATTTCCATAACTTTGTACTTTGCCTCAGACACTTTTTCGAGTGCGGTCACTCTATCGTTCCGGAATTTCTGAAGCCAGTTTTCAAGGAGAGTTGTATCCTTTCCCTCAGCGCTGAATTCTGCTATTTTTTCTTCGACAAAGGCTTCGATGTTCTCACCTCTCTCAAGCAGTTCCTCCAGTCTATCCAGAGCTGCAATTACTATCGCTTTCTGGAGAGACACCTTTGCATCTCTCCACTCAAGTCTGACCTCTCTGATAGCCTCCCGGAGCTCTTCAACTGTTGATGCCTGCTCTATTTTCTCCCTTCCGGAAAGAAGCTCTGCTATGTGGGAGTCAATCTCTGAAATGATCATGTCTTTCATGCTAAGATTCATCTCTTCTATTCTATTCTTTATGCTTTCAAGGGAGGCGATTGCAAAGTCAACCATTGAAAGACCAAGTGCCTTTGCCTCGTCAAACGTATCATTGTTNAGCACGAATCCGAATTTCTGCCATTTAAGAACTCTCTCCTTTACATTGCTCCACTTCGATTTTTCTNCCTTTACAAACCCACCCTGATCTTGAGATACCGCTGCCGCTGTGGTTACAGAAAATGTTGCCATAAGTATAANTACCATGGCAATCCCTGCAACTTTTCTGAATCTTCGCTGTTCATCCCTTTTGTTATCCAGGTTTCCAACCCTTCCAAACATTTCGATCACCGTCAGATACTTGCACTTCAATAAATATAATGAAATTTTCTAAGAAACGGTTCTAAAGCTTTAGTAAATCTTTACAAAACTTTATTTTTTCGTTAAAACTTCTCAAAAACTTTAATTATTCAAAAATACTGGATATATTTTTTATCTAATTTGGTTTTTTTAAAATAATTTCAGTTATCCACTCCCAGAGCTGATTTTGCAGCTCTCTTCATAACATCAACTGGAGCCTGCATACCAGTCCATATCTCAAAAGACTTTGCACCTTGGAATACAAGCATATCAAGTCCGTTTATAGCTTTACATCCCCTTTTCACCGCTTCAGCAATCAAAGGTGTGGTTGGTGGGTTGTATACCGTATCAAAAACAACCACATCACTCAACAAAGCTGAAGGAACGGGAAGCTTAGTCTCGAAACCTGCCATGCCGAGTGGAGTTGCGTTTACGATAATGTCGATTTTTCCTTTTAACTCGTAAATTCTGTCGTAGGGATAAAAAATACATTCTCCGTATTTTCTGAGTTTTTCGACAGCTTCTCTTCCTCTCGATTCTGTTCTGTTGGTCAAGATTACAGTTGCCCCCCTATCCAGCAATCCATAGGCAACAGCCTTCCCAGCTCCACCGGCACCCACCACAAGTGCGATTTTACCCTCAATTTCAACATCATTTTTCTCCAGAGTCATCAGTGCTCCATCAACGTCGGTGTTGTATCCTTTCATGCTTCTCAGATCAATGGTGTTTATGGCCCCAATCTTGGCAGCCTTCTTATCAGGCTCAACAAACCTCATAATCTCTTCTTTGAAGGGAATTGTCACATTCAGACCTGTAAATTTCAGAGCTTTTGCACCNTTAACAGCATCTTCAAGCAACTCTGGTCTAACTTCGAATGCAAGGTAGACTCCATTGATGCCAAGATGTTTCATTGCTGCACTGTGCATTGCGGGTGAGACTGAGTGCTTAATGGGGAAACCGATTATACCAAGGTATATTTCAGTCATTTTTCAAACCTCTCCCGTTTTTATTAACATAATGTTTTACTCCTCAATGATAATCACATCGTAAGCTGTCTGGATTAGGGATACTTCTCTGCCTTCCATGAATCTCTCCGTCTCCACCTCAAACCACTCTGCTTTAATTTCAACTTCACCACTGCTAATCTCAACTTTTATTGAGCCTTTGCTGACAAGTTCTGCCCTCTGGTCATCGTTCAGACTTTCGACCGCTCTTACAACCTCCTTTGTTTTATCCTTGAACATGGGGCCCAGGATTGCAAATTTCGGTTTCAATCTCCTAACCCTTTCAGTAATTTCTGGCATCTCCGTGACTATTTCCACTTCTGAGTTTGTGGCTCCGGCTATATCTCGTGTGTCAATCTCATCAAGTCTGGAGTAGATTATGAGTTTCCTGAGAGGAGCGTTCAAAGCCATTCCTCTCTCATGTTTGTACTTCCTGACAGCAGAAACTATGGCTCGTATTCTCTCCCCATTTTTCTCTGCTCTCTCATCGATCAGACTCTCATCCGGTTCTGGATATTTCTGAAGGTGAACACTTCCTTTTTCAAATTTACTCCAGCACTCCTCTGCAAGAAATGGTGTGAATGGTGCAAGCAGTCTTGTAAGAGTTGAAAGAGTGTAGTAAAGAGTGTACTTTGCTCCTATCTTCTCCTCATCCGTTCCAGAGTACAATCTGTTTTTGACCAGTTCTATGTAATCATCTGCATATTCATACCAGGTGAAACTTCTGATCGCCTTCAGTGCTTCATTGAATCTGTAGTTGTCCATGTGCTCTCCCACTTCTTTCACAAGTCTGTTCAGTTTTGACAGAATCCATTTATCTGTGTCTCTCAGATACTCTCTGTCGTCATTCCTTGGGTTGTAGTCTGATATATGCATCAGGGTGAATCTGGCTACACTCCAGAATTTTTGCTGAAATCTGCTGGCAGCAACAACCTCTTTCCAGCTGAAAATAACATCGTCACCAATAACCCCCATTGCTGCCCACTGTCGAAGTGCATCAGCACCATATTTCNGAACAACTTCTTCCGGGGTGATCACGTTACCCAGACTTTTACTCATCTTCCGCCCGTCCTCACCAAATACCATCCCATTGATAACGATCTCATACCACGGGATCTCATCTACCAGAGCCAGAGAGCGGAGAATTGTGTAAAAAGCCCATGTTCTGATTATATCATGTCCCTGAGGGCGAAGATGTGTGGGGTATTCTTTCAAGTCAGGCCATCCAGCAATAACAAGGGGAGAAATACTCGAATCCATCCAGGTGTCCAGAACATCATCTTCTCCCCTGAAATCTCTTGCTCCACAGTTGGGGCAAGGTTCTGGAGGCATATCTTTTGTAGGGTCCACAGGCAGCCACTCCTCCTTTGCCACAATAATTTCACCGCATCTGTTGCAATACCACACAGGAATTGGTGTTGCAAACACTCTCTGTCTGCTTATCACCCAGTCCCACTCCATTGACTCTACCCAGCTTTCCAGGCGGGAAAGCATGTGTTCTGGTACCCATTTTATTCTCCTTGCTGCCTCAAGTATTTTTTCCCTTTCAACTCTGACAAACCACTGTTCTTCGGGAACTATCTCCACTGGTGTTTTACAGCGCCAGCAAACACCGACGTTATGATCAACTTCTTCCTGCTTCAGAAGCCTTCCTTCAGCTTTCAGATCTTCCAAGATTTTCTTTCTGGCTTCTTCAATTGTCAGACCGGCATATCTACCGGCCCTCTCATTCAGTGTTCCATCTCTGTTCACTATGTTTCGGAGTTCGAGATCGTGCTTTTTCCACCATTTGACATCCTGTCTGTCTCCAAATGTACAGATCATCACAGTTCCGGTTCCGTATTCAGGATCAACCTCTGGGTCTTCAATAACCTCAACTTCGTAGGGAGTGGTGGGGACTTTTACCTTCTTTCCTACAATGTGTTTGTATCTTTTATCTGCTGGATGGACCGCTATTGCTACACATGCGGGGATGAGTTCAGGTCTTGTGGTGGCTATAATAACATCATCATCAAATTTTATGTAATTTAATTTTGTTTTTCCAGTCCTGTACTCTATTTCTGCAAGTGCTATTGTGGTTTCGCACCTNGGGCAGAGAACGACAGGATGGTGGGCACGGTAAATCAAACCTTTTCTGTACATTTTGACAAAGGAAAGCTGGGTTTTTGAGTAATACTCCGGGTACATTGTGATGTATTCCTTGCTCCAGTCATAGCTAAAGGCCAGTCTTCTGACAGTTTCCCGCATTTTTTCAATATTCTCCTCTGTGAATTTTACACAGAGTTCACGGAACTTCTCCCTTGAAACGTCCTTTTTTCTTATTCCGTACTTCTCCTCAACCTTAACCTCGGTTGGCAATCCATGGCAGTCCCATCCCTGAGGGAACATGACTTCATAACCTCTCATTCGNTTGTAGCGAGCAATAAAGTCAATTATACACCAGTTCAAAGCGTGTCCAATATGGAATGAGCCAGTTGGGTAGGGGGGAGGAGTATCTATAATGTAATGCGGTTTTTCAGAGTTCCAGTCGAAGTAATACATCTCATCCTTCCAGGTTTTCAACCACTTCTCCTCCACTTCGTGAGTTCTGTATTCCTTATCCAGATTTGTCATTCCAGCACCTCCATAGAACCTTCCGGGCCGTAATCATCAAATGTTACTCCTTCAGCTTTACCGTCTGAGCTTTGCATATATTTTTTTGCCTGGTTGTTTAAATTTCAACTTTCCACAACAAAAAAGTAAAATTGAGAGTTCTTTAACATTCACATCGTACTCCATCAATTTTTACAGCAGTGTTCCTCAAAATTCCTATGTGTTCAATTTCAACCTCAACAACATCGCCACTTCTTAACATTCCAACTCCCGCAGGTGTTCCGGTTGCGATAATATCACCTTTCCTGAGTGTCATTATTGAGGAGATGAACTCGATAAGGGCTGAAATATCGAATATCAGATTGGAGGTGTTTGATCTCTGAACAACTTTTCCATTCACCCTCGTCTCAATTCTCAGTTTTGACGGATCCACATCAGCGATGTANGGGCCAAGAGGTGCAAAAGTATCGAAACTCTTTGCTCGTGTCCACTGTCCATCTTTCTGCTGCAAATCTCTTGCGGTTACATCGTTAAAACATGTGTAGCCCATGATATAGTCCTCCGCGTCTTCTCTTTTCACATTTTTGCAGTTTTTCCCTATAACAACAGCAAGTTCTCCCTCATAATCAACTCTTTGGGACTGTTTTGGTAGAATTATGCAATCTTCGTGACCTATTACGGCTGTGGAAGGTTTAAGAAAAATTATGGGCTCTTCAGGAACAGGCATATTCAGCTCCTCTGCGTGGTCTATGTAATTGAGCCCAATCGCAACTATCTTTGTGGGCTCTACCGGAGGGAGAAACCTTACGAATTCAACTGGAACTTCGGTATCACTTGTGATAACTCTGCCTTTCTCTATTTCAAATTCACCTTCGTAGAGTTTTCCTGCTGCAACAAATCTCCCAAATAACCTTTCTGAAAGTTTACCCGGTTCGCTTAATTTATCTTCCATGCTTTCACTGTTCTGAAAGCTGCGATTCTATTTCTTTTGCAAAGAATTCAACCTGATCTTTGTTTATATCCGCCAGAATTATCTTTTTTAGCCCTGTACCAGCAGTTATGTGTTTTTTCAGCTCTTCAACCATCACTTTTGCAGCCCTGTCTTTCGGAAAACCTCCCACACCGGTACCAAGTGCCGGAAAAGCAACACTCTTTACCCCAAGTTCTTCTGCTTTTTTCAAAGCAGCACGCATTGCGAGTCTTATCTTCTCTTCATCTGTTTTAAAGTCGAGCTCCATTGTGGGCGAGTGAATTACGTATTTCGCTCTCAGCTTTCCGGCAGTAGTTGCGACTGCCTCTCCAATTTTAATGGGTCCCTGTTTCACGGCTTCCTCCTCTATTTCTTTTCCACCAGCTCTCTTTATNGCTCCTGCAACTCCACCTCCCATTCTGAGGTGTGTGTTGGCGGCATTAACGATTGCGTCAACTTCAAGTTTTGTTATGTCTCCATGAAAGGCGGTGACCTCAACACCCCTGTAGTTCATGATTCATGATCAGCACAACTCTAAAAATCTTTACCCCC
>MTNC01000098.1 GCA_002010285.1 Archaeoglobus sp. JdFR-41
ATTATAGCTTGCTGCGGACACATTTTCAACTCTGCATTTTTCTTTACGGCTGTTGTTTTATCCACAAACCAAACCTCTCCTCGTAACAAATTCAGCGGTAAGTACTACGCCATCTCCCATCAGGAGTTGAGAGGTTTTTATGAGGAGGTGATGGAAGATGGAGTTTGAACTGCCGGTGGATAGAAAAACAGAGAGAATTACGAAAATAATGGTTTTATCGATTGTTGTATCAGCCTTTCTGCCAGCGCTGATATTCTACGCAATGGACATCCTCTTCGATCCGCTGATTCTTGCGATAGCGGTTCTGATAGCGGTAACAACTATNATCCTCATTCCCATCTTTTACTTCTACACTCCCAGAAAGGTTATCATGAATCAGAAATTGGACAGTCTGATCATCGACAGAAAGTTTGGTAAGATCAGGATTCCGTACGACTCCATTGAAGATGTTGCNTTTGCCGGAAGCCCNAAGATCAGGAAGATTTCGGGTTCTGCAGGACTCTTCGGCTATTTTGGATCCTTCGTAGTTGACGGGATTGGGAAGGTNAAGGTGTTTGCGAGGAGGGAGAGAGACTTCGTGCTGATAAAAACGAATAGGCGAAATTACCTGATCTCACCCGAGAATCCCGATAAGTTTGTGGAAGAGCTGAAAAGGAGGATTCGACGTTAAAAGCCTTCCTAACCATATTTAACGTTCAGGATTAAATCATGATTTACAGAGTGTTTGCAGCATTAGAGGTAGCGGTAAATTAGCAGCGTATTGATCTTAACTGAAAGCTGACTGAACCTAACTTANCCTCCNCTAATTAGGCATGCCGAGTTAACCCAAGAAAAAAATAAAAAATTAAAACTATCTTCCCTTCCACTCAGGTCTTCTTCTTGACACAAATGCCTTCATACCCTCAGCAAAGTCCTCTGTTGGAATCAGCATCATGATCTCTCTCGCTGCAACTTCAAGTGATAGCCTGAAAACCTCTCTGACTGCGTTCATGGACTTTTTAATGGCCTTTGCGGAGAGTGGAGCAACTCTGGAAATCTTATCCACAAACTCTATACCTGCCTCAAGCAAAAAGTCCTTTGGAAGTACTAAATCTACCAGACCGAACTCTCTGGCTTCCTCAGCATCCATAAAATCCCCTGTCAGTGCATACCTCGCAATTCTTCTCCCAAACAGCGCATAACCGAGTGAGGCAGCTACTGGGGGTATGGCTCCTATCAATCCCTCCGGGATGGCGAAAGTGGCATCCTCACTTGCAATAACTATGTCAAAGAACATGTTAAGCTCCATGCCTCCTCCAAATGCATTCCCGTTTACGAGCGAGATTATGGGTTTCTCGTAAGTTCCGAGCGTCTCAAGGAGAGGTGCAGCTATTTTCTCGAAGAAATCAACACCATCCTTTAGACTTTTCCAGGAACCCATAACCGCGATGTCGTCGCCAGCACAGAACGCTCTGCCTTCACCTGTGATTATCACAGCNCTCACGTCATCATCCTCTTCAGCCTTCTTGAAAGCATTAGTCAGTCCTACCCACATTTCCTCGTTGAGTGCGTTGAGTTTCTCTGGCCTTCTCATGGTTATNACTGCGAAATCATGTCTTTTCTCATATCTAACCGGTCCAAAATCCACCATCTCAAAATTCCACTTGTAAAAACCTTCACCACTTTTCTTTCCGAGCTTACCCTCCTTCACGAGTTCCTCNAGGAAGGGATCGGGTGTGTATTCATCCAGCTTCGTCTGGTTCTTCCTGATGTTGAGTGTGGCGACGATTTTATCCAGTCCGTAAGTGTCTGCGATGTTCAGAATCCCTTTCGGGTAACCCATTCCTTTGACAGTAGCTTTATCTATATCCTCTCTCGTTGCAATACCGTTTCTGATTAACCAAGCAGCCTCATTTATTCCGGGAGCGAGTATCTGTACCGGACTAACCCTGTAAGCAAGATTCTGGGGGATCTTCACTCTTTCGTAGAACCCTTTGTATTCGTAGAACCCTCTACCAGTTTTCATTCCTAATCTACCCTCATTTACCATCTCCTCGAGAACTTTAGGTATCTCAATCTCAAATCCTCTTGCCTTAACCTCTTTCAGTACGTTGTAGATTGTATCAACACCGCTAAAATCTGCAACCTCGAAAATACCCATTGGTAATCCAGCTCTGTATCTAACAGCAGCATCAACTTCCTCTGGTTTGTAGCCCTCTTCAAGCAACCTGATNGCTTCCACAAAGACTCTGATNTTAATTCTATTGATCAGAAATCCGGGTACGTCTTTCTCCACCAGNACATAATCCATNCCAATGGATTTCGCAAACTCAACTGTNGCATTTACTGTCTCATCACTTGTATTTTTCCCGCGGATTATCTCCACAAGTCTTATAAGGGTTGGCGGATTGAAGAAATGCAATCCAACAACCTTATCTTCCCTTTTGGTGGCTGCAGCTATATCAGTTATTGGTATTGTTGAGGTATTTGTTGAGAGNATGACGTCATCTCTCGTATTCTCATCAAGGATTTTGAAGACTTCCTTTTTCACATCTGTTTTTTCAACAACAGCCTCGATGACATAATCAGCATCTCTGGCAGCAGAAGCCAGATCAGTGGAAGTTTTTATCCTCGACAGAACTTCGTCCGCATTTGTGATTTTGCCTTTTTGTTCAAGCTTTTTTACACTCCACGTTATTCTGTTTATCGCATTGTTCAGTATTTCTTCCTTCACATCCACAATCGTTACGTCATAGCCAGCAAGGGCACAGACTTCAGCAATTCCGTGTCCCATCGTTCCAGCACCAACAACAAGAACTTTCCTCACCACAATATCACCTGATAAAAAATGTCTGATACCTTTATTTAAGATTTACCTTACTGGTGGTAGAAATTAGCCAGTATGTGCTACAGAGTTACCAAATATGCATTTTTTTTGCAAGAAAATTGTAGTCTCAGGCAAACATTGTTCGCTGAGTGTCTTTTATCGTTTCACCCACAAACTGGGCCATTGAATCAATTTTGATTCCACTCCTCTGCAACCATTCCAGAAATTTTTCACCCTCCTCCACGAGCTCTTTGAGGTTCCGGTATCTCACTATGACGAGCAAATTGTAATTTGACCCAACAAGTTTGTAGACCTTCTCCACGAAATCAAACCTCTCAAGTCTTGTGATTATCTTTTTCAGCCCCTCGTAGTCGTTGTGAATTCCAACAAGCAGGATCCCTATTGTGTCACATTCGGCTTTTTTGTAGTCAATCTCCCATGTTCTTCTAACTTTCCTGACAATTCCCTTTTCTTCAAGTGTTTTTATCTTGTTAAATGCAGTCTTTTTAGAAATACCTGCATAACTCGCTATCTCATCAAGTGTCATTCCTCTGGCAATTGCTTCAAGTATTTTAAGACTTCTTTCATCGAGCATTTTACACCTTAGATGTAAAAAATAAAAAAATTTTGCTATGTGGTTTCAGTCGGAGTCTTGATGTTGAGTCAGAATGCTCCGGTTTAGATTCATCACTGAGCATAGTTCGACCTGCTACATCTAATGTTTTTCAGACGGACTCTGGAAAAATTAGAAATATTCTTTTAAAGTGCATTTTACATGCTTGTAGAAATCCTCAATCAGAAATCTGCTCAGTTTTTCCTGATGTACGGAACCAGTCAGAATGCAAATTTCAGGTATGCAACCAGCTTTGTAATTCAAGATCCAGCTCTGTATCTCGCAGGTAGCGATGGTACAGAACTTCTTGTTGTTCCGGCCATGGAAAAAATGAGAGCTGAGAGAGAGAGTAGAGTTAGGGAGATCGCATCACTCGAGGACATAGGTTTTAAGGAAAGGTTGAAAGAAACTGGCGACTCGAAGAAAGCCCTTATTCTAACTGTTATCGATCTCCTTAAGAGTCACAGAGCAAGGAAGGTCCTCGTACCAGAAGAATTTCCTGCATTTCTTTTCTCGCAATTAAGAGGAGTTTTCGATGTGGAAGTCATCGAGAATCCTTTTTCAGGCATGAGAGCTGTTAANAGATCTGATGAGATAAAAAAGATGAGTGAAGTTAGTAGAACCCTTGTGGAGATTTTTGATTTTGTTGTCAAAAATTTCAGATTTAAGAGGTGTGAGGATGTGAGAAGTAGAATCGAGATTATGCTGTTTGAGAGAGGATATCTGGCCGAGAATACAATTGCTGCCAGTGGAACGACTTCAGCAGATCCTCACTTTAGAGGTTACGGTGAGATTGAGGATCATCTGATTCTCGATGTGTTTCCGAAAAGTAGAGATCACGGCTACCATTCTGATTTCACGAGAACGATTTTTGTAAGCAGAAATGAGGAACTGGAAGAGATGTACAGGGCTGTCGTGGATGCTCAGCAAAAGGCAATTTCCATGATAAAAGACGGTGTGGATGCGGTAGATGTTCACAATACCGTGAAAGACTGCCTCCAAGAACATGGATATAAAACAACTTCCGAAGAGGGTTTCATACATTCAACTGGTCATGGTGTTGGGCTGGAGGTACACGAGCTTCCAAGAATATCGGATCTGAGTTTTGAACTGANAAAAGGAATGACGGTGACAATTGAACCCGGGCTGTATTACAGAAGAGTAGGGGGTGTAAGGGTGGAGGANCTTGTGGTTGTGAGGAAAGGTGGGTGCAAAGTGCTGACGGAGTATCCAAAATTCATAAAAGTGAGTATTTAGTAGCCCTTTCTTGGTTCAAGAAATTCCTTTGGAGCCCCCTCAATGGGTTCAAGATACTTTCTAAGAACGTCGGGGATCTCTACTCTTCCATCTTCGAGCTGAAAGTTCTCTATTATTGCGGTGATTGCCCGCGTAGTAGCAATTGCAGTTGAGTTGAGAGTATGAACGAATCCCTTGGTGGGCTTTCCCCTTTCCTCAGCATATCTTATATTTAATCTGTAACTCTGCCAGTCCAGACAATTCGAGCATGAGACCATCTCCCTGTATTTTCCCTGGGATGGCATCCACACTTCGAGATCGTATTTTTTGGCCGCTACAATACCCAGGTCACCAGTGCAGATATTCACAATCCTGTACGGTATTCCAAGAGGTTGCCAAAGTTCCTCAACGTTTGAGAGGAGTCTCTCATGCCAGTCCCAGCTCTCTTCGGGTAAACAGAATACGAATTGCTCGACTTTGTTGAATTGATGTACACGAAATATGCCCTTGGTGTCCTTCCCATGAGCCCCAGCTTCCTTTCTAAAACATGGGCTGACACCCGCATAGAGTAAGGGAAGTTCTCCTTCCTCCAGCACTTCGTTCATATGCATCGCTGCCATTGGATGCTCACTTGTTGCTATCAGGTACAGATCTTCGTCCTCTACCCTGTATATCATTTCCTCAAAATCGCCAAAGGCTGTAACGCCTCTGTAGGCCTCCCCCTTCATCATGTAGGGTGGATTGACGATTCTGAATCCTTTTGAAGCAAGAAAGTTAAGAGCATAAAGTGTTAAGGCAAAATCAAGCCAAACAAGGTCATCGAGAAGATAGTAGAATCTCGAACCAGCAACTTTCGCTGCCCTTTCAATGTCTGCCCATCCAAACAGCTCAACTGCATCAGCATGTGGCACCGGTTTAACATCTATAACCTCGTACTCAGCACTTCCATTGGTCATTTTAACGAATTCATCTACATCCTCGAAGTAGACTTTTGCCCTTCCCCAGTACTTTACCGGTACGTTTTCGCTGTCATCCTTTCCCTCAGGAACACTCTCGTGTACAATGTTTGGTATGGACAAGAGGACATCTTCCAGCTCTTTTTCAATCTCTCTAAGAACTTCCTCTGCCTGTTTAACATCAGCACTCACCTTCTTTGCCTCTTCTATTAGTCTTGCCTTATCATTTCCTTTTGCATTCTTAACCAGTCTTGAGAGTTCATTTCTTTTCTTTCTGAGCTGGTTGGTCCTCCTTAAGGTTTCTCTCCACTTTTTATCGAGTTCAATCGCTCTATCAACTACTTCCGTGTCCAGACCCCTTCTTCTCTGAGATTCATAAAGAAGATCTGGATTTTCGCGAAGAGCTTTCAGTATGCTCCACATCGGATAAAGAATTGATAGGTTGTTTATAAAATTTGAGTGTTTTTCTTACTTTCTCTTTATCTTGCCCGGCAGTATGAACTCATATCTTTGAAAAAGAACTTTGGTAACAATGAACCTGTGGATTTTCCGAAGATTCAGGTAGAGGCTCCATATAAATGCATCCTCTCTGTAGTACTTGTCAACTTCTTTATATGTTATTGGTTCGATTCTATGCCCTATATCCTCAAAGAACTTGTTTGCGAAATCTATGAAAGGTGGAATAAGATCTGACCTTCCTTCTTTGAAAAGATTGGCAATTAAGTCAACAACAACCTTTCTGAAATCATAGTACCTGTCCAGTATGTCTTGCAGGAAAAACATTTTAAGAAGTATTCTGATCCCTGGAGGACATGCTCTCAGAAATATGTCCGCTTCGAGCTGATCTACACCATTTTTTCTTATCATTGGGGTGCTCGTATCAAAGTAAAGCAGATCTGATGTTATATCCCTTTTGCTGAGAGCCCAGTTAGATATCTGCCCATCAAGCCCAATTTTGATATTTTCGCTTTCTTTCTCTGCATTGAAGTCCCATACTTTCTTCATTTCATTTAGAATTCTCTCAAATAACTCAACTGCCTCGGATTTCCCCATTTGCTGGATAACCTTATTACAAACAAGCGATGGATCAAGTTTCTTTTGCATAAGGAAGAGTACAATTCTGCCATCTCGTGTAACAACGTATTCTGCGCCACTTTCTGGNATTTTTAATCCGGCAGAAGTGAGAAGCTCTANGTACTCATAGTAAGTCTGAATATACCTTTCAACCTGTTCAACCGAGCGGAACATCGGTATTCTTTTAAATGCGACATCGCTATACTCATCAAGTAAGATCTCGAAAACTGTACTTATTTCACCATATCCAAGTATCTTTATGGGAATTTTTGACTTTTCAGGTTTTGCAGGGTTCAGATTCTCCTCAAACTCTCTGAGCAGTTCTCTATCTACCCTCATAATTACTTCACTCCCCCCAAGAAAAATTATGAAATTACCGCTCTTATCACTTCAAGCATATCAGTCCTCTGAGAGGCTATGTTCAGAGCCTTTCTAAGATTTTCAATTATGTAACTGACATGTCCCTCGTTTACAATGAGGGGAGGTAAAAGCTGCATGACTGAAGTGTCGTTATTTGCATACACAGCGAGAATTCCACTATGGTAGCACGAAAGAGAAAGAAGTGGTCCATAACCTTCTTCAATCATCTTTATACCGATAAAGAGTCCTTTCTGTCTTATCTGCTCTATGAATTCAAACTCTTCCATCAAATTTTTCAAACCTTCCGACAGTAGAGAAGCCATCCTGTTGACATTTTCCAGAAATTCGTCTCTGGATGTGATCTCCAGTACCTTCTCTGCCACAATGCATCCCAGTTCAGAGCCACCGAAAGTAGAGACATGGATAAAGGGATTCTCTGCCATGAAATCATCAAGCCCCTCTTTAAAACAGGTTGCGGAGATTGGATAAATTCCCCCTGAAAGCCCTTTAGCAGTCACAATGACGTCCGGGACAACATTGTAATGTTCAATTCCCCACATTCTACCAGTCCTTCCGAGACCTGTCTGAACTTCGTCCAGTATCATCAGTACACCCCTTTCATCGCAGATTTCCCTAACTCTTCTGTAAAAGTCTTCTGGAGGGAGAGGCATACCAAGTGTCGCTGGAATCGTCTCAAAAAGAACTGCTGCAGTGTCTTCATCAACAACTTTCTCGAGTGTGTCAGCATCACCAAATGGAACTTCAACAAATCCTGGAGCGAGGGGTTCGAAAGGCTTTCTGTACTTCTCATCACCTGCTGCAAGTGCAAAACCTGTATGACCATGATACCCTCCCTTAGCGTAGATTATTTTCTTTCTTTTGGTATGGCCTCGTGCGAGCTTAATGGCAAAGTCTATTGCCTCACCACCTCCAACACCGAAGACAGTTCTGTTTATGTCTCCTGGCATAAGCTCTGCAAGTTTTTCAGCAAGAGATGCTCTGTGCTCACTTATCAGGTGGTGGTTCCCTATATCAACCTCCTCCATTGCTGCTTTTAGCGTCTGAACAATTTCCGGGTGTCTATGCCCCAGATTGAACACTCCCCCATTGCAGTGACAGTCCATCAGTTTTTTTCCATCGATGTCCCAGTACCAGACACCTTCCCGTTTTCCAGGAACAAAATCAATTCCAACGGCTGTGAAGAACCTTGCCTTGGCAGGAGAAACCCTTTTGCCAAAGAGATCAATAATTTCCTGCTTTTTTCTTCTGCCAACAAATACCATGAGAAATAATTGTAATAATCTTTAATATATCTTATTGTTTCTCTCTCCAGTTTCTGTTTGGCTCGAAGTCTGAGCAAGTGTCTCAATCAGGCGATTTTGTACTTCTTCAAGAGTTCTTCGTCAATCTCGACTCCAAGTCCTTCTTTTTTGGGTAAGTGCACATATCCATTATCTATCTCGAGATCCTCCTTCACAATTCCAAACATAACATCCTTCCACCAGAGCGGGTCAAGGGGCGTCTCAATATAAGGACATAGGTTTTCTGGAAGCGATGCTGCAAGATGAAGGTTTGCAAGCCATCCCAAGCCTGGATCCCAAGCATGCGGCATGAACATCAATGAAAAGGATTCTGCAATTGCAGCAACCTTCCTGCACTCGCTAATACCGTTTGAATAAATTACGTCTGCCTGTATAATATCAACAGCACCCAACTGTGCAAGCATTCTGAATCTCCATAACCCGTGTTCAAGTTCTCCACCAGCAATTGGTACTGTTGTGTTTTCTCTGAGCCACCTGTATCCTTCAATGTCATCTTTGTAGAGCGGTTCCTCAAGCCATGCAACCTCGTACTTCTCAAGCTCTTTTGCGACTAAGAGCTGTTTTTCTATCCCAATATGGGGGAGTGTAACTCCAAGCTTGGTTTGCATCTACTGCAATTAATATATCTCCAAATTCTCTTCTCACGGTTTTAAGAACTTCGATATCATCCCTGATACTACTTCTTCTGAATCTGAGCTTTACCGCATTTATTCCCATCTCATAATAATTCTTAACAAGTTCAACCGTTTTTTCAGGAGTCAGAAGTCTTCCTGTACTTGCGTAAACTCTAATCTTTTTCCTCCCCCCACCCAGGAATTTATAAAGAGGTAAACCGCATATTTTTGCTCTCAGATCCATTATAGCTGTTTCAAAAGCTCCTAACCTCTGAATAGCCCAACTTCCGATTTCAAGCAGCCTGTAATCGAAATTTTCAAGGTCAATGTTCAAACCCTGAATAATCATTTTCACAGTAGTTTCAAGAAACTGTTTATAGGCAGGTCCAAATTCAATGGCTGAATATCCTTTTACTCCCTCGCTTTCAACCTCCACAACGCTGAAGATGTAAACAGGGTGTGGAAATGGCTCCCACGAGAACTGAACTGGCTCTTTCAAAGGAATTGCAAGCGTGTGGACTTTTACATCGTCCAGCCTCATGAACCATATTTGATTAACAGCAAATAAGCCTTTAGGATGATTTGACATAATAATTATAATAATAAGGAAAAAACTTAAATACTTTTTAATTTTAATCATCTTGGGTGATAGATGTGAAGGTATGGTTCGCCGCTTTTGTTCTGCTCGCTCTGGCTGTAATGCCTGCTGTAGCGCTTGTACCGGATACATGGGTTGGAGACGGAAACAACCTTGACTTCAGCGTCTTGCAGCCCGGTGATATTATAGCATGCGATGACTGTGCTGGCTGGTTGACGGCTGCCATACCGGGTCACTACGAGCATGTCTCGATGTATATTGGGAACGGGCAAATGATAGAAGCGTGGAAAGATGGAGTTAGAGTTGTCTCGATTGATATGGTTCACAATGCAAACGAGGTCGCTGTTGAGAGAGTCTACACATCAAGCAGCATCAAGCAGGCTGCAATAAACTGGGCACTTACAAAAGTAGGCTACCCGTATGACTACAAGTGGCTGACATATATCGGTGGTAAAGAGGTTTATGGAGACAGCTACTACTGCAGTGAGCTTATCTGGGCTGCATATCTTGCTGTTGGAGGCCCCGACATTGATCAGAACCCAGGTTGGAGCTGGACATACGGGTACAATGTAGCTCCACAAGAGATCGTAGATGATGGAGACACGTACAGAGTTGCGACCGCTTATTAGAATAATTAATTAATATTAACTTTTTATTTTAAATTTTCTCTTTTATATACAATTTGAGGGAAAAATTTTAATACTTTAAGAAAAAATTAATCATTAAGAGTAACTTGTTAACTTAGATNATTGTTATTACAATAATTGTGAGGGGAGAGATTGGAGCGGCGAGAGACCAATGCAGTAAAGATATCACCAGAGCTTAAAGAGGGGCTCGAGANAGCAGCTGAAAAGGCTTTAGCCGGTGTCTATGTCATACGAGATGGTGTCTTTATATACGCTAACCCAAAACTTGCTGAGATATTCGGGTATGATGTCGAAGAGCTGATAGGAATGGATCCTCTAAAACTCGTTCACGAAGAGGACAGAGATTATGTTGCAAAAAACCTTGAGGTAAGAATTAGAGGGCAGCTCGAATCAACCCACCAGGAATTTAGGGGAGTACGAAAGAACGGAGAGATTATCTACGTTGAATCNTATGGCTCAAGATTGGAATACAAAGGAAAGCCAATTATAGTCGGTACACTGATAGACATAACTCGTAGAAAGAAACTTGAAATTGAGCTAAAAAAGAGCGAAAGGAAATACAAAGATCTCTTCAATCTTTTACCAGATCTTGCTCTCATCATAGACCAGAGGGGAAATATACTTGAAGCCAACGCAGCTGCTGAAACAATTTTGGGTTATGCAAGAGAAGAGTTGTTAAAGATGAATGTTCAAATGTGTCTTCTTGAAGAGTACATACCACGGGTGGCTCCTTTAATCAAGGAAGTCATGGAAAAAGGAAAGATTACTCATGAGGTCNTGGCAAAGAGANAGGATGGAAAAAAACTCATTTTTGAGTGCAGTTCAAGAGCTATAGAATACGAGGGGGAAAAATGTGTGCTCTGTATAGGCAGAGATGTCACTGAAAGAAGGGAAATGCTTGAAAAACTGAGGCGATACCACAGATTCTACCAGAATGCAGAGGATATGTTTTTCATTCTCGACAGAAGGGGGAGATTTCTGGATGTTAATCCAAAGTTTGCTGAACTCCTTGGATATACCCAAGAAGAGATACTTGGAAACAACTCAAAAGCTATAATTTTACCCGAAGATCTTGAAAGCATCAAAGAATTCTTCAAGAAAGTTGTTGCTGGTAAAAGTCTGAGAGGTGAGTTCAGATTTGTAACAAAAGATGGGCGAGTTCTGTGGTTTGAGATTGTAGAATGGCCTGTCAAGGAAAACTCAGAAATTGAGGTCGAAGGAATAGTTCGCGACATAACTGAAAAGAAATTACTCGAAGAGAACCTGAGAAAGAGTGAGGAAAAGTACCGTATCATAGTTGAAAACTCTCAGGACGGAATAGTAACAATTTCCCCCGACCTTAGGATTACATACGCAAGCCCCTCTGCAGGCAAAATATCCGGATATGATCCGAATGAACTCGTTGGGCAATCAATTTTCGAGAATCTTCACCCTGATGACCTGCCAAAAATAAAGAATTTAGTTTCTGAAGCTGTGAAAGATAAGAAGGTCGTGAAATTCGTTCATAGATACAGAAGAAAAGATGGCAGATGGATATATTTGGATTCAATTGGTGCACCTGTTTTTGTTGGCAACAGGATAACAGGAGCTGTGGTCGTTTCAAGAGATGTCACGGAAATTGTCAGGCTTACAAGATTCCTCGAAGCTATGAACAGAATAAGCAAAGCTATAGTACATGGAAGAGAAGAAACTGAACTTCTTAGAAATGTCGCAGTAGAACTCGCCAAACTTGAAAATTTCAAAGGAGTGGTCGTCTGGAGGCTTAAAAACAATACACTGTATCCAGCAGCTGCGGGTGGAGAATACAACAAAAAACTCTCTGAGCTGGAGAAGATGGTCGATTTATGTTCAGTAGTAAAGAGAGTTCTGGAGGGCGAGTTTGTACATTCAAGGGCTGCAGAAGTTTGCAAAACCTGTAAATTTAGAGATCACGACGTGGTAATCGGCATACCCATGATTACAGGTATTGAGAAAAAAGGAGTGTTGATAATTTATCTCTCCGCAGATGTGGAAATTCCCGAAAAAGAGATGGAACTTTTAAAGACAGTTGGGGAGGATATAGCTTATGCTCTGAGGAGTCTTGAAATTGATGAACTGAGGAGAAAAGCATATGCTCAGATTCAGAAAAACATTGAAGATCTTGCAATAGCCATCGATAGAATAAGAAACCCTCTGGCAATAATTTCCGGTATTGCTGAGATGATGATTGACAACAGAGAGATTTCCGAAAAAATCATGTATGAGATCAGCAGAATAGAGAGCTTCCTTGAAAGTCTCGACAAAGGATGGGTTGAATCAGAAGAAGTTAGAAAACTACTCAGAATTCTCTGAATTCTCTTCTTAATTCTCTTCTTTCCACTTTAAATAGTTACAGTAAGGGCAACCAATATTCCAGTACCCTTTTTTTGTTCTGATCTTTATTTCCCTGATAGCATGTTCTTTACACTCCTTCTTTCCAATATATAACGCTCCTTTCTGTGGTAGAGGAAGAGTAAATCTGCATTCTGGGTACTTTTCGCAACCTATGAACCTTCTTCCATTTTTGGTTTTCCTGACAACAAGCTCTCCACCGCACGAAGGACATTTACCCACCATTTTATCCTTTCTAACCCCCTCTTTTAAGCTCGCAGACAGTTTTGAATAATCAACATTTTTGAGGATTTCACGCAGGTATTTACGGGATTCTTCAAAAACTTCCTGCTCTTTCATTTTTCCTTCGGCAATCATATCCATGTCCCTTTCGAGTTTGGCAGTCATGTCAGGCAGGGTTATTGTTTCTGCTACACTTTTAAGAGCCTCAACAACTGAAAACGCAGTTTCAGTTGGTCTAAATGGATTGCCATAAACATATCTCCTGTTTATCAACTTTCTGAGGATTTCATGTCTTGTGGACTTCGTGCCAAGATTGAGTTTCTCCATCAATTTTATCAGATTTCCGGGTGAGAATCTCGCTGGAGGTTTAGTTTCCTTTTCTTCAAGTATCTTTTCAACAATTTTAAGTTTCTCTTCTTCTCTAAGGTCTGGTAAAGAAGTCTCCTCTACTTTGGAGTACGTGTAGATTTTTCTCCACCCCTCCTGTATCAGTTTTTTACCTGCAGCAACAAATTTAACACCGTTTGAATCAAGTTCAGCTTTTTTGATTTCCCATACAGCGTTTGGTGCAAGTGTTGCCAGAAAACGTCTCACAATAAGCTCGTATATTTTCCACTCATCAGCACTCAGATCCTTCCTGTTAGCAATACCGGTCGGGTAAATAGGTGGGTGATCTTTTGTCTCACTTTTACCCCGAGATGGGATAATTCTTTCCTGCATTAGAACAATTTTTGCCTCTTCTGCAAATTCGCTACTAAGAAACATTTCAGCTATAGAAACAATGTTTACAGTTTTGGGGTATACAGTATTATCCGTTCTCGGGTAGCTTATATAACCGTTCATGTAAAGAGTCTCAGCGATATTCATCGCTCTGTCCGGGCGCATGAATTTTGAGGCTTCCCGAAGGAATTCTGTTGTATTGAAGGGTATGGGTTTGACTTCTTCCCTCAAACTCTTTTCAAAATTCTGAACAATTGCACTTTCTCCNACTCTGGCTAAGATGGATTTTGCTTCCTGTTTGTTACTGTATCTCTTTGGATGCTTCGCCTTGAAACCATCAAAAACTGCAAAGAGTTCGTAGTATTTCTTGGGCTTAAATGATTGTATTTCTTTCTCTCGCTCAACAATAAGCCGGAGAGTCGGTGTTTGAACTCTGCCAACACTGAGGAAATTTTTACCCATCATCCCTGAATGTACTGAGATCAGCCTTGTTAGAACGGCCCCCCAGACAAGGTCAACTTTCTGTCTTGCAAGCGCGGCATCAGCCAGGTTAAAATCTACATTAACTCTGTTTGAGAAAGCCTTTTTTATCTCAGATGGGGTGATAGCAGAATATCTTGCTCTATCAGCTGATATGTTTTTATTTACGCTTTTGATAATGTCAAGAGCTTCCACACCGATCAGTTCGCCCTCTCTATCATAATCGGTGGCTATTGTAACCCTATCAGCCTTACTTGCCAGCTCTTTCAGAAGTGAAGCTATTCCTCGTTCTTTGTGTTTCTTAACTGGTTCAGTTTCAAGAAGTTTTTCCAGAGGTGTATTCTTCCAGTTGTTCAGTTCATCAGGGAAATCCAGTTCAACTATGTGTCCTCTTAACCCAACAACATATGCATCACGAGATGGAGAATGATAGTAGCTGACTTTTCCTTTTTTTAATACCTTTACGTCTTTAAAAAGTATTGATGCAATTCGTCGAGCTGTATTGTCTTTCTCGGTGATGATCAGCCAGCTCATAACCAGTCCAGACTCCTTGTCCTTAATTCTCTCCTCTTTCTCTCCATGAATTTTATTACCGTCGAATGCTGCGCGCCTTCTATAAGCATCATTATTGCTTCTCTGGCAGCAGCAACGTTCTCTGGGTCCCCAATTATAGCTACGTTTTTTCCCTGAATGGATATGCTAACATTTAGAACGTCTTCGAGTTGTCTCCTCATACTACCTTCTTTTCCTATTATCCTACCCTTTACTCTCTGGAGGGCTTTTTCCGAAACATAACTGGTTAGATCAAGTACTTCAAATACTGTCATCTCCTCATCTAATAGCCTTAGAGCTGTTTCTGGCGTAAAACCCAGAGATATAGCTCTTATCGTATCTCTCGCCCTCATAAACCCAATTGCATCATCACACTCAAGTTTCACAACACAGGATTTGCTATCAATCTTCAGCTTACACCCGGTTTTTTCCTCTATCCTCTTTTTTACCTCTCCATTTTTACCAATCAGAACTCCCAGTCTTTCCGGGGGGACTTCGATTTCAATCACATTCATGGGCATACCATCACCACGATTTATTTTTCAGATTCTCCGGTTACTTCTCCGTAGAGTTGCTCGGGGTCTACCTTAACTCCATATTTACTGAAGAATCTTGTCAGATTCCGTATATCTCTTTTCAAGTAGTTTTGAGACATAGGATGATCTTTCAAGACTGCCTGACCCATGTCAATGAAGTATGGTTTGTCCAGCAGCATTATGTTGTACTCACTCAGATCAGCATGCACGAGTTCAGCTCTCCTGTACAGTAATTTTAAGTTTTTTACAATTTCCTCAAATATGCTTTCAACGTCAAGTTCTTTCAGGTCCTTACCTATTTCNACAAGCGTTGGAGCAGGGATTTCGTCTTCTCCAATAAATTCCATCAGCAAAACATTTTTCATATATGAAAATGGTTGAGGAACGTTTACTCCTGCATNATAGGCTCTTTCAAGATTTCTGAATTCTTTTTCTGTCCAAATATAAATTATCTCTTTTGGATTTATTCGTCGCATATCAAATCGCCTGTCACCATAAAGATACTCATCCATCCTGTAAAATTCACTGGTTTCTGTTCTGTATATCTTCACAGCCATTGATACTTCTTTTCCCCCATAAACTCCATCAGCGTAAAATACGTTCGCCTCTTTTCCTGTGCTCAGAACNCCTCCCATGGCCTTTATATATCCCTTAGCGGATAACTTGTAGAGGGTTTTAAGAGTTCTTGCATCCAGAACTTCTGCGTAGATTTTCCTANCTTCACTGTCGATATCTCTAATTCTGAGCTTATCAAGGTACATGTCAATCTCTTTCAACCCCTTAATATCCCTCACAAGGACAGAATTAGGATTGGAATTAATAAATTTAATGTAGGTAAAAAATTTATTTTAAATCGTTATTTCAAATTAAGAGCCTGAAACCATTTCCCAGAATACGTAACCGACTCTGAGTCTGTATCCCTTTAAAGCTTTTAAACCCTTTTTCTCACATTCTTCCTTCACAGGAGTAAACACATAGTCAAAACCTGTTGGACAGTGATCTCCAACAAAAACCACGTTTTTCTCACCTCTAAGCATCCATGGAAGAGGCCAGTACTGATTCTGAATGGCATATACTGCTACACTTTTACCCTCTGACAGTCGCTCCTTGATTTCTCTGACTAGTTCTACAGCTTCGGGCTGAGTTTGAACGTAAATAAGTTCTTCTCCTGCAGCGTCGGTGTAGTTAATATAGTTGATGTGTAATGAGACCACAAGTGTTGCGAGAAAAGCAAATCCAACGGCTACGGCGAGAGTTTTATTTACGATTTCGTCGTTGAAAATACCACCAAAGAGTTTCCGCCCTGAAAACACGGATCCGAAAAGAATCATGGGGGTGGCGATGTGCACAACNAGCCACGGCGTCTTGTACGACATGATGTGATAAAACAGTAGGGCCACCACCATCCACCAGAAAGAGAAAGCTTCCAGAAANGATAACCTTCTTATTTTCTGCCAGAAAAGAGGNATTCCTGCAAAGGCTAATGCAACAGCGAGAAATTCATACTTTAGGAGAAGAAGTGAATAAAACCAGATGGGATGAAAATGTGGTTTCTGTTCACCACCGAGAGATATTGCTGCAGAAATCCAGTAAGAAAGAGATTCTTCAACATAGTGTTGGATCCAGCTTTCATCAGTAATTGCTTCAAGGGGTGTTCTCTCTCCACCAAAGAGATAAACAAACGCTGAAGAATACAAAAAAGCTGAGAAAGTGATGAACACAGCAAGACCCAGAATTAAAGCTGTAATTCTACTTCTGAAATCTTTTTTAAGATACTCCTTTCCTTCTATGTAGAACCCGTAAATTGGAATAAACAGAAGAAACAAAGGTAGGTATTCAACCCANTTCTCTTTAGAAGTAAAGATAATTGCAAGAAAGAGTGCTACAAGAAACACATTACTTTTCCCGTTCTCTTCTCTGTATCTTAAATAAAAATAAAGTGCTGCAAGAAATGAAGATACAACGATCAGATCATTCCTGAGGTATCGAGAGTAATACAGAATTGAGGGAGAGAAAAGCATGAAAAATGTTAGAATATAAGCTGCGTTTCCAATCCACCTCCTNAATGAGAATGCAATAAAAACACCAAATACACTGAAGAGAGCAGGAGCGATACGAGCTGTAAAATCACTATCCCCAAATAAATAAAATGAAAGTGCAGTTGCAAAGTAGAGAAAGGGTCCATGGAACGCTGGGTTGTACACATAATTGTGATTTTTAAGAACATCGTAAAGGGCGATCCAGGCGTGGACACTCTCGTCATGATCCATCGGTCTAACATCCAGCCATACAAATCTGGTCAAGAGAGCCGTGATAAGCAGTAAGATGAGTAGAACGATGTCCCCTCTTCTCATCCCACACCCCTCTTTCTCTCAAATATAAAAATTGTTTTGCTCTGGTTAATAATCGAGTATTTCCAATTATGATAAAAATTCTAAAAAATTAAAAATGAAAGAAAATGTCAGATTTGTTTGATTACACCTTCTCCCTTCACGTTCACGTCTCCAACCCAGCCTTCATCTGTCTTCTTAAAGGTTGGCACGAGTTCAAAGTTACCTCCGATCTTTATTTCTCCAGCCTTCATGTCTCCGCCAACGAAACCGCACGAACCATGAATTACAATCAGACCTCCNTTCATTTCGGTGCCAATGAAATCGCCAGCATTTCCCATTATCTCAATTTCTCCTCCACTCATTTTTTCCCCAATGTAGTTTCCAGCGCTTCCTTCTATGACGATTTTACCCCCAGACATCCCTGTTTGATTGCCGTAGTACGCACAGCCTACAAGATTAGCTGCATCACCTTTCACAATGATTTCACCGTTTTTCATCTCTGCACCAAGCCAGTCGTCCGCATTTCCTTCCACAACAATCTTGCCACCACTCATGTAAGCGCCACAATGNGTTCCGACGTTTCCTCTGATAAGGATTTCACCATCATCCATACCTCTGCCTATCCACTTCACCCTGCTGAAATCACCCTCGAGAACAATCTTTTTGTCATTACCCTCTTTCTGAACTTCAAACAGCTCTCCCAGTTCCACCTCATTTTTTCCGTAGTAAACCGTGAACTTCCTCACCTCGTCCAAATCTCTTGTAGCGAGTTCTGGAGTAATCTCAGCTTCAACTGTCACAACAAAATCAGTTTTGGGTTTTATGATAAGCAATTCGATCACCTCACGATATAACGATNCTCTCACTCTTTCTGAGCCAACCCTCCTCAACTCCATAGTTGTAAAGCTGGACACTGTAGTAATTCTTGAAGTAATCCTCAAGTTCAGGCTTCACAACTTCCATTTCGACTTTTTTCGTTGCATCAACCCAGAAAGTTCTTCCCCAGACTTCTTTAACAAGCTCCCCATTCTTCACAATAATTTCACCAGTCTTGATTGTGTACATGGCTCTTCTGAAGGCTTTGTTAACAACTTCGTAATCGTTTGACGGATCAAGCTCCAGCGGATTGATGTCATACACAGCTATATCAGCATCAGCGCCAATTCCCAGATGTCCTTTATTTTCAAGTCCAAGTATTCTGGCAGGGAGTGCTCTTGTCATGTGGATAACTTCCTCAAGAGTCTTTTCGGTCTCTATTGATGGCAGAGTTGAAGCCTTCTGCACAAAGGGACTCACTCTTTCAAGTTCCTNCTCTCTCATCTTTCTGCTCATCAACATCGCCATGACGTAAGGATACTCTGTGAACGGTCCACCGTTGGGGTAATCTGTAGTGAGAACTACCCTGTCACTGTCCGTCAGCAATCCCAGTTCGAGTCCTATAGCCCACTGGAGGGCATGCACGGGATTCTTTGGCAGGTATATGATAGGAACGATGCCCGCTCCTCCTTCGACTTCGCTGTCCTTGTTGCTCCACCTCGCACCTATGAGTTTGTGAAGGGTGAACTGGAAGGGTGCATCACCAGTCATTGCAGTTGCATGACCAAAGATTGCTTGACCCATATCGATTGTTACNTTGTCCATTCTGTTGACAACTTCTGCGATCTCAGCAGCACCACTTCCAACAGTTCTCCAGCTATCTCCAGCATATGCATTGAACTGCACGTGAGTTACGTGCAAAACCTGTCTCGAGCTGTTTTCAAACCCACCAGCAAGTTTTATTGACTCTATCGTGGTCTCGTAGTTCCCCGGCACACCAAGTCTGTTGCAGTGGAGATGAACGGAATGGGTAAGGTTCAGCTCTTCCGTGGCTTTTATGAGAGACGTTATGATCTCNCTTGGTGTTACGTTAAAGCCTGGAACCTGATCGTCGAGACTGTGAACATTTCCACCATACATCCATGCTTCTACGCCGCCCGGATTCACAACTTTGACACCAAATCCCTTGGTTCTTTCAAGAGCCCAGGCAATGAATGCCTTGAGCTTTTCAATATTCTTCTCCTCCACGAACTTGAAAACGAAGTGCCAGTTTCCGAATACAGGAAGAGCTGCTTTATCAACCATCGGAATGGCATCAAGCTCCTCATGGGTGTGAAGTGCACCAATAGGTGGTTGAGCAGCTTCAAATGCAGTAGTATAACCCATTCTTGCATATTCGTAACCTATAGCAGGAGACGTGAGCAAAACTCTGCCCACTGTGGCCCTGAATCTGTTTGCAATGTTTCTCACCATTCTCATTTCCTCTGGTCTCATAGTTCTGCCCGTGTTAATCTTGCTACCAGCTATATGGGCGTGCATCTCAACGCCACCAGCAACCACGAGTTTGTTTGAAGCATCTATCACTTTACAATCCTCTTTTTTTATCTCACTCTCCTCAACGATTTTTCCATTTTTCACGAAAATGTCCATTTTTTCTGCTTTGACTCCATTTTTGGTGTCAATAACAATTCCATTTTTGATATGCAACATGTGATGCATTCCAATCACCTCTCAAGAACCTCTAAGTTCTTCAACTTTTTTCAGCAACTCTTCGAGTATTTTTTCATCGCTCCAGTATTCTGTGTCAATGATCTTCTTTACTCTAAGTGGTATGCAATCCATCCTGTACGCAGTCCCCTCTGCCTCAATTCCAGCAATTGCGGATGGAATTATGACGTTGGATACAAGGCTTGTCATGTTAGGAAATGGGTCTATTTGTATAACCGGAATCTCCTTAAGGTGTTTTACAGCAGCTTTTGGAAAGTGAGCCACAGGGTCGGAGGCAATTATAAGGGCTGCATCACAATCACGCCGTTTCAACACTTCAACTGCTGTGAACTCGTTAGGGAAGAATCTCGGATATCCGCGACTGAAATCAATAGCATACTGATATCCAACCTCCCATGCCGGAACTTCTCCAGCCCCTACAACGTTGTAGTGNCCCCTCATTGGCCATATAACCCATCTTGTTGTTCTGTTAAGGAGCTGGATGAGTTTAACAGCGTTCTCAATGTTCCTATCTCTCCCTCTTGATTGAGTAACGCCGAGTCCGTAAAAAATTACGCCGTACTTGGCATTTTTCATCATTTCAGCAAGTTCAACAAGCTTTTCCTTGCTCACCCCTCCAACCTCATCCGGCACGACATCATCATTTCCTGAAATTATCGCTCTTAGAGCTGAGATTACGGGGTAATCGTAACCAGGTTTTATCTGCACAAATACATCTGCAAGTTTTGAAGTTTTGGTCGGTCTCACGTCAACAACCACAACCTTTCTCTGTTTTCTGTCTTTGATGAGCAAACCCTTAGCAGATATTGAGTATCTAACCCCGTGTCGAGGATGAGCTTCCATCGGATTTGCTCCCCAGAATATAACGAGATCCGCTCTATTTTTTATTGCACCCAGTGTTCCTCCAGGGATTCCCTCCTCGATTACTGCAAGCGTCCCAGGTGCGTGACACACGCTGGCACACTGATCGTATATTCCTCTAACTTTCTCCGTTAAGATTACACCGAGTCTTATTGCTTCATTTACAGTTGAAGCCCACCCGTAAAGCAAGGGTTTCTTCGCATTTACAAGAATTTCAGCTGCTTTCGCAATAGCATCCTCATAGCTTACTTCTTTTCCATCAATCATTGGTGATTTTATCCTTTCCTTCTTCGAAAATTTACTATTACCAAGTTTGCAGAATTTTTTACCCTTGAATTTCTCTATATCAAACTGTACATCGTCACAAACACTCCCACAGAAGGTACAGACAACATCCTTAACCTCCTCCATCATATCGCCTCCAGAAGCTCCTTTATAGTTTTAACGTTTTCATCTGTTCTCTCCACAACGCCCTTCACACCCTTGAATTGCGGCATCCCGGTTCCATCAGTTGACGGGTCGATTACCTGATTTGAATAAGGACCCATTGGCATAAATGCAACTCCCTTAGGCAGATTTCCTTTTTTAGCAAATACCACAACCTCACCAAACTCTGTTTTTATCCTGACCCTATCCCCTTCCTGCAGGCCAAGTGAATTGTAATCATCTTCACTCAGCTCAATGTAATTGACAGCGTTGAAGTATTCTTCAGTTAACTTTTCTTCCACTGTAGCCCCNTGNTCAAGAGTTCTACCGGTTATGATCTCAACTTCCAGCATACCATCACCGAGAATTTTTATGGGGGGTCATCAGGGGATTATTTAACCATTCCTTTTTTCGATATGTTTATGTGGAAATATCCAGCAGCCAACGAAAAAGTTTTCTATTTACGAGAAATACCTCGGCAAAGGGTGGTAGAATGTACTGGAATCCAGTTATGGAGAGAATGCCAGCAGAGGAATTGCGAAACATACAGGAAAGAAAGTTGAGAGCCCTGGTACAAACAGCTTACGATTATTCCCCATTTTACCGTCGAAGATTCAAGGAACATGGAATTCATCCATCAGACATTAAAACTCTTGAAGATTTGAGCAAGCTCCCGTTCACAAAAAAGCAGGATTTGAGAGACAATTATCCATTTGGAATGTTTGCAGTACCGTTATCCCAGGTTGTGAGATTTCACGCATCAAGTGGAACTACTGGAAAGCCAACAGTTGTGGGTTACACCCAGAATGACATACGAATCTGGGTGGAAAGTCTGTGTCGTGGTCTTGTAAGCTGTGGAGTAACGAGCGATGACATCATGCAAATTGCCTACGGTTATGGTCTCTTTACAGGAGGGCTTGGGTTCCATTATGCCGCTGAAAGATTGGGGGCTACGGTTTTGCCTATTTCAGCCGGAAATACAGCAAGGCAGATAGAATTGATGAAAGATCTTTCCACCACAGTAATTGCCTGCACACCTTCATACATGCTCTACTTAACCGAGTATGCATCTAAAAATGGAGTTGAGATATCTGAGACCAGTCTCAGAATGGGTATATTTGGCGCCGAACCGTGGAGCGAGGAAACCCGAAAAAGAATTGAGGATAAAACCGGTATTGATGCTTATGACGTGTATGGAACCTCAGAACTGAGTGGTCCTCTTTTCACAGAGTGCACGGAAAAGAACGGTATTCACATATGGGCTGATCAATTTCTCATTGAAATAATTGATCCTGAAACTGGTGAACAGCTTGGAGAGGGGGAGAGNGGGGAACTCGTTGTTACAACACTGGATAAAGAGGCTTTGCCGTTGATAAGATGGAGGACAGGAGACATAACGTACATGGAGACAGAAAAGTGTGGATGTGGCAGAAGTCATCCAAGAATTATGAGGATCCTTGGAAGAAGTGATGACATGTTGATTGTCAGAGGTGTAAACGTATTCCCAAGCCAGATAGAGCATGTTTTGATGCAAATACCAGAAGTTGGGGAGCATTACATGATATTACTGGACAGAAGAGAGGATGGCCTGGATGAGATGACAATTCAGGTTGAACTCAGCGAAAGTGTCAGTGTAGATAAGACCTCTGATATCTTGCGAATAGAGAAAATGGTCTCAGAGAGACTCAAAAGTGTCTTAAACGTCTGGGCGAAGGTTGAAGTCGTCAATCCAGGTACTCTCCAGAGATTTGAGGGTAAGGCAAAAAGGGTGATTGATAGGAGGAGGATTTGATTTTACAGAGGAGGATGGTTGAATGATTAAGCAGATATCTGTATTTGTGGAGAACAAGCCTGGAAGACTCGCTGCAGTAACAGAAAGGCTTTATGAAAGCGATGTTAACATCAGAGCGTTTACAATTGCCGAAGCGGGCGATTTCGGGATTATACGAATGGTTGTGGATAAAACTGAAGAAGCGTACAGGGCATTAAAAGAAGCGGGTTTTACGGTCAGTCTTACTGATGTTCTGGCTGTTGAAGTGGAAGANAAACCCGGTTCCCTTTATAAAATTGCAAAGGCTCTTGGAGATGCAGGTATCAATATAGAATACGTATATGCCTTTACATCTGAAAAACACAAAGCACTGATAATTTTCAGAGTGAACAACATTTCAGAAGCCAAAAAAGTACTTGACCAGATGGGAATTCTATTCAAAGGGGAGATTGAGTAAAATCCATCCTTTTTCATTTATTTTTGTTATGTGGAGAAACATGGACAGGCTTACGAGGAGTATACTAAAACTCATATTTGGTCTTGTGAGTATTATAACTTTTGGAACTCTATCCTATCGGATAATTGAGGGTTGGAACTGGTTTGACTGTCTTTACATGACTGTAATTACAATTACAACAACAGGTTACAGAGAAGTTGGAGAGATGAGTGTNTATGGTAAGGTCATCTCCATGTTCCTAATGTTCTTCGGTGTAGGAATTTTTATTTACTCGATAAACGTTATTGTTCCATTCCTCGTNGAAGGNAGGCTCAGAAGGTGGGAAAAAATGCTCGAAAAGCTGGAAAACCACTACATTGTATGTGGATATGGTTTGATGGGGAGAGAAATAGTCAGAGAACTTCCCAAAGAGGGGCTCGTAGTAATAGATTCAGACATCAATAAAGTGAACCTCGCAAGAGAAGATGGTTTTATCGCCATTCAGGGAGACGCTACTGATGAGCAAACACTTGAAAGAGCAGGAATAAGAAAGGCAAAGGCCATAATATGCTGTATGACTGACGCAAGTAATGCATTTGCAATTCTGACGGCCAGAGAATTGAATCCTTCCATTACAACTATTGCAGTTCTGAGAAGTCCAGAAGCCGAGAAGAAGGTGACAAGGATAGGCGTTGATGTTTTGCTCTCCCCGTACAGAGACACAGCAAGAAAGATTTTTGCCATTCTTTCAAAGAAGATAAGCGTCGAATTCATTGAAACAATAATTAGCGGGAATCAGAAACTGAATCTGGAGAAAGCTGTAGTCGAGAATCAAAGACTTGTGGGAAAAACGTTAAGAGAACTTGACCTTGGAAAAAGAACTGGTTGCATGGTAGTTGCAGTTGTCAGGAAAGGAGAGGTTATATTTCCGGATGCGAATACAAAACTGGAAAAGGGAGATGTCCTTTACCTCATGTGCAGGGGAAACGGGTCTGAAAAGCTGAGTGAGATATTCTGAAACATTCTCTGAAATATTCTGAAAGAGTTTGAAAAATTTGGGGGTTTGTTCTGAGCTTACAGCCTACAGATTGCTGGATTTGCTGGATAGAGTCGTTTCGAATTTTTAAAGATAACAATTCTCAGATAATACCGACTTTTTCAAGAGTAATTTCGAATTCCTCTTTGTCTGGATTGACCGCTTCGAGAATTGTAAACCTCTTTTTTCTAATCTTCTTTGCGTATATTAGTGCTTCTATAACCTGCTCCTTTGTCAGTCCTATTTCCTTGGCTTTAGTTGGAGCCTTAACTTTTTCAAGCGAAGTTTTTATGAGTTCCCAGTCTCCCCTGCCATAGTGTTTTTCGTGAAGGTATTCCATTATTATTGTGCCGAGCGCAACCTGTTCTCCGTGAGTTCCACTGCCATAGCCCAGGTAATCCAACGCATGGCTGAATTTGTGTTCAGCCCCACTTGCTGGTCTGCTGCTTCCAACAAAGGCGATTGCTACACCACTCATGACAAGCCCGCGGAGTAACAGCTCCAGATGTGGTAGAATTAATAAATCAAGTTCCTCCGCTTTGCTCAGCATAAGTTCTGCTGGCATAACTGATATGGACGCGGCAACTTCGCTGTAATTTTCTCCAATAAGGTCTCTTGCTAATTGCCAGTCTTTAATCGAACTTACATTTGATATGAGGTCGCCGTAACCTGANCGAAGGAGCCTTATGGGACACTTTTTTATTATCGTGAGGTCTGCAAGGACAGCAGAGGGTGGGTGTGTCGAAATAGAAATGGGTCTGCCGTTCTCCTTGAAACTCGCAACGGGAGAGGCAATACCATCATGTGAGGCTGTCGTTGGCACACTGATAAACGCAGCATTTAGCTCAGAAGAGACGACTTTTGATACATCAAGAACCTTCCCGCCTCCAATACCAATAACCGCATCGATGTCACTGTAACCTGCACTCACTACGATTTTTCTGACTTCTTCCATGCTCGCTCTCTCAACAAGTGAAGTGCTGTAAAGCATATCCTGAAGTTCTTCCTCAATGATTCGAGCAACGAGGTCATATACAATTGGATCGGTTATCAACATCAAACTCTGAACTTCCAGCGTTTCCAGAACCCGTGGAATTTTTGAAATTGCTCCCTCACCAATATATACGTGAAATGGTAGTTCTACGGTTTTGAATTTCATCCTATCTCCTCACTTAATTTTTCAGACTGTCACAATTAATTCAATTCCTGGTTAAGTTAAATAAATTGTGAATATCAAAATCTCATCTCTCTTGCAAGCTTCTCCAGTCTCTCAATCCTCTTTTCCACTGGTGGATGNGTTGAGAAGAGGGACATTATGGTTTTCCCACTGATTGCAGGAATTATAAAGAACGCATTCAAACCTTCGACTCTCTTCTTTTCATCTGCACTTACATACTTCATCTTACCGCTTATTTTGAGCAAAGCTGATATCAGGGCCTGTGGCTTTCTGGTGATAAGGGCGCTACCAAAATCGGCAGCATACTCTCTGTATCTGCTTAACGCTCTGATCAGTAGAAAGCTTATCAGCCATACAAGTGCTGAAATGGCAAACAGAGCAATTCCAGTCGCAGCAGTGTTGTCTCTTCTACCCCCGTATCCACCAAACATCCCCATGAACATCGCCCAGCGCATTATGAAAAAGGCGAGAGTGGATATGAAACTGGCTATGGTGATTACGGCAACATCTCTATTTTTGATATGACTTAGTTCGTGGCCAAGAACGGCTTCAATCTCATCTCTGTTGAGTGTTCTCAGCAATCCCGTCGTTACCGCTACAACAGCACTTTTCGGACTTCGACCAGTGGCAAAGGCATTTGGTATCGGTGTGTCAACAATTGCAATTCGTGGCATCGGCAGATTTGCTTCCATGCAAAGTCTTCTCACCATTTCGTGAAGTTCTGGCGCTTCATTCTCACCTACAATCTTTGCTCCTGTACTCCAGAGGACCAGTCGGTCTGAGAAGTAAAACTGAGCGAAAAGGAAGATCGCTGCTATGAACATGAGGAATTCAAATCGAACATTGAATGTAGCGAGTATTGCAAGGAAAGCAAGATAGATGAGTACGAGCAAGATCATCGTCGAATACATCCTTAGTGTCAGACCCCAGTCTCTAACCCACATGGTAGTTACTTCGGTGAACTGATTTATAAGAGTATTGCGAGTGTGTGAATAGCCCAACTATCTCTGTTCCAGTATTCTCAGCAGTTCGTCTCCGTTCGAAGCCTGAAAACACGAAAGATTGTCCGGATAGCCAGTACAGAATGTAGGAACAAGGAAGACGTTTAATGGGGGACTCTCTTTAGTTATGTCAACATAAGCTGGAATAAATCTGGTTTTTATGGCTGACATAACCTCTTCTCGTGAGAAAACATCGGATTTAAAATAGTTGCATTTTGGACACGTCGGAGAAGATATGAAAAGAAAAATCTCCTTGCCTTCTTTAAGCGAGAGGGAAGAAGCTTCCTGGAAACTGTACCACTCTGACTGGTCGAATTCGTTCCTCTGCAGTGAAAGTAGAATCAGAGCAATTCCAATTAATGCAAGAGTCAGGTAGGGGATGTACGACTTCACGGATGTTTAACNGTTCAGTGAACATATTATGATTTCTCAAGGTTGAAAGTCGGTGATCAATCGGAGAGAAGGCAGAGAAGAAATGCAGAGATAATAAAAATTAAAAAATGTGAGTATGAATCTGTCAGGGTGATAAAATTTCTCCTGAGGATGTCCCCCAGCAAACTCTGGATGAAGCAGCA
>MTNC01000096.1 GCA_002010285.1 Archaeoglobus sp. JdFR-41
TTTCCAAAAATCAGGAGCTTTCTGCCAATCAGTGTACGAACAACATCTTTTATTGAGGCATATATGCTGGGAGTGTATCGCATGATGAATGCAAGTTCAGCNTTTCGATGATTACCGTGAACATGAACAAAGTTTCTGTCAAACAATTCTTCTGCAAATTCCTTTGCGTTNGAAAGAGTTGCTGAAGCACAAGCAATCTGGAAATCTGTAAATCTTGAAAGCCTTTTTATCAGCCAGTGCATGTTCGATCCAAGCAAACCTGTATAGGTGTGAAGTTCATCAACGGCGATGAAACCAATCTCTTTCGCAATTCTTCTGAACGCAGGGGTATTGCGGAGGTGGTAGTCCACCATATCCGGGTTGGTAAGGATTATTTCCGCTTCACCACTCAAAACAGCCTCTCTCTGTCTTTTTCCTGAATCTCCATCGAATCTCACAGCAGAAATTCCAGCATGAAGTGCATAGTCTCTTATCTTGAGCTCCTGATCTCTTGCCAGTGCTTTTGTAGGATAGAAAACAAGACCTTTACATCTCTCATTTGCCACTCTTTCTATCATTGGAATTATGAAAGCTTCTGTTTTTCCGAAACCTGTAGGAGCAGTAATAACAACGTTTTCACCTTTTCTGAGTTTTTCGATAGCCTCTTTCTGGAAAGGATACAGAGCGTGAATTCCGTGGCCTTTAAGAATTTTCGCGATGTTTTCTGGAAGAAAATCCAAACTTTCTGTTGGTTCTGGGTGAAAAGGAGTGAAAATTTTAAAATAAACAATTTCATCTTCACAGTCGAAAACCGGTTTGAGAACGTCTGCATCTGGTATATTTTCGAGAAGTCTCAGATTTCTCTGCCTGATACTTTCTCTGAAGCATATGCATCTTCTTTTGAGTCTACCACATTTCGGACAGAATAACTCATCGATTTCTGACATAGTACAGATGAGGATTTACCAGAGATTAGATAAAAATTGCTGAAAGGATTTAAAAACCACAGTTATGGAACCAAAACTTGAGTTATTCGGGGAAAAGTGCCTCTTCTATGACACCGAGCTCAAAGCCAGTTGTGTCTCTACCAGCAACGTATCCCTTGGAGTTGGCAAGCAGACTTGAACCAACCATATCGTTTCCAAAGTTGACGGTTCCTGGCATAACTTCAACGCCTGTTATTTTCTCAATTTTTCTCTGTTCCCATTCATTTATTCCGGGATTTACAAGTCCACCCGAGTTTGTAATGACTGCTGCCATCCCAACGGTTTTTATACCACCCACTGTCCCCCTGACAATATCCACATTGAGAAAATTTGCAACCTGTTCAATTACTGAATCATCCATTTCCGGATGCGCTATCCCACCTCTGTCGTTTATACACAGGTTGTTACCAAAACAGGTCATGGGAGTATCTATTACCATCACCTCAACATGTTTTTCGAGTTTCTCCAGTTCTTTTCGCATGATTAGATTACTGNCCACAACACCTCTTGAGTTGATCGCAATCAGTGCTCCAACGAGTTCTGATCCAGATACTGTAGTAACGATTACATCAACATCCAGTTCTTCCACCAAGGACTGATAAAGTTTAGAGTCATTTACTCCCACTATTGCAAAATCCTCGCTGACCTTTGCATATAAACCTATAAGTGGACTTCCCTTTACTGCAATTAACTTCATTGAGCGAGCTCTACTTCCACAATTCCATCATCAAACTTTACAGCTCTAATTCTAATTCTGGTCGGTGGTTTCTCGGGTCTTTCCCATATTTTCTCATTTAATGCAGTGTCAATTTTGATGTTCTCTGGCTCCACTTTCAAATGTCTGCTGAGAAACTTTCTGATGTATTTCATTGATTTCTTCGCTCTCAGCCATCTGGGGTATTTTTTCATTTTCTGTCTAAGTCTGATCGAGTATATTCTTTCTAACTCAACCTTGGCCATTGAACCACCTCAGTAACATTTCAAATTCTTAAAGTAGTTCTTCGCCAGTGTCTCCTTTTCGGACTTGAAAACACCTTTCTATTGGTTTTTATGGTGATCCACACTGGAGCTCTTCTGTTCTGATTCAAAGCTTTAGCAAGTCTTTTCTTAACGCCGAGCGTTTTTTTGCCCATTTCAATCCTCCCCGTAAATTATTTTCTAATTATTCTTGTCTCCCTTTTTTTAGGCTGCACCCTTTTCAGAATTTCAACAAGCATCGCATCCGATATTTTTGACTGTATTCTACCGGACTGGGCTAAAATCACAAGCTGGTTTTCTACAGCTTCGGCAAGTTCAGGATGGGCAAGTTTCAGACGTGATAGTCTTTCCTTTGCTTCTGGCTCAAGAATCGCTCTTAATATGGCCTTTTTCTGCATCTCTATTTGCCTCTGGATTTCCTGCTGTCTCTGAAATTCCTCAATCTCTCTTTGTCTCTGTTGGAGTTCCATCAGTCTCCTTCTTCTGATTTCCTCAAGTTCGTCCATATTGGATCACCCAAATTGCTTAATTCATTTTCACTTGATCGGACACTATTTAGTATTTTTCCAGAGCCGGGATTTTTTTCACAACTTCCTTTTTGACTTCGGCAGCCATCTTATCAAGGAACGATCTGCCCATCGGTGTCACAACTCGACCCTCCCTGGTCTTGGTAACAAATCCGAGCTGCTCAAGCTGGTGCAATGCATTTCTTATAATTGCCCCACTTCCTCTTCTGAATTTCGGTCTTTTTGCCCCCCTTCTTTTTCGTCCACCGTAGTAACTTCTCAATCTCTGAATTCCCACGGGGCCATCAATATAAATCCTCCTGAAAATTGAGGCAAGCCTTAAATACCACCAGTCATCCTGTTCAGGACTTCTCTGTTTATGGACACCCGTTTTTACATATTTTGCCCACTCTGGTGGAGCTACCATATCCTTTAGTTTTTCAGCAACCTTTTTTATCAGCTCATCTGCCGGAACATCGTACACGGTTGTCATATATCTAGCACCTCTCAAATGTTAGTACGAAGCCTTGAAATTTAATCAGTTTACCTTTAACTTTTGATGATATCTCCTTGGCGAGCGCTTTTTTATCCTTTCCTGCTCGGAAACTTTTCAGCATCTTTACCCTCACAATTCCGTGTTTCTCGAGCAGGAGGTTTATCTCGCTTATTAAATTTTCTGTTATACCTCTTTTACCGACATTTATAGTGACAGGATACTTCTCATGACGTCTCATCCTGTTTCCTCTACCCATGTTACTAAAAAANTTTCTGATTAGAATGACAGGTGCTCTATGGATACAGTGGAGGGACATTAAGACCAAGCGTCTCGTCAAGTCCCATCATCACGTTCATATTCTGCACAGCCTGTCCACTGGCCCCTTTCACAAGATTGTCTATAGCTGCCACCACCACTACTCGCTCACTTGTGGGATAGATGGCTATATCACAGAAATTACTTCCTCTAACCTGATTCAGCCCAACTTCGTCCTGCAGTCTTATGAAGTAACACTCAGAGTAAAAATCGTTGTAAATTGCCTCTATTTCCCGCTTACTCAGTTCACCACTCAGGAAGACGTGAGCAGTCGTCAGTATTCCTCGAGATCCAGGAAAAACCTGTGGCGTGAAGGAAATTTTAATATCACCCTGGAACCTGGTGAGTTCCTGAACCATTTCGTAGTAATGTCTATGCTCTATAACTTTGTACGGATTAACAGACTCGTGAAGTGTCGGGTAGTGTGTAAAAGAGGTTGGTTTCTCTCCAGCTCCGGTTATCCCACTTTTACAGTCAAAAACAACACTTTCAATCAACTCCATTTTCGCAAGTGGCGCTACAGCAAGAACCGTGCAGGTTGGATAACATCCTGGATTTGCTACAAGATTCGCGTTCTTTATCTCGTCTCTATGCAGTTCTGTGAGACCGTAAACAGCTTCTCTGTAATCCTTATGTTTTTTACCATAAACTCTCTCATAGGTGACTCTGTCGAGTCTGTAGTCTGCCGATAAATCCACAACCTTTATTCCTACATCCAGAAACTGAGGAACGTATTCCATGGCTTCACCATGAGGGACTGCGGTGAAAACAACATCACACTCTTCGAAGTATTTCAAATCTGGGTAACAAAACTTCAGATCTGAATAAAACCCCTTGAGAAACCTATGCTGCTTCCATATCTCCATTCCCTCATATCTCCTTGATGATGCGGCAACAACATCTACTTCTGGATGCAAAGCCAGAATTCTGAGCAACTCGGAACCCGTGTAACCACTCGCCCCGACAACTCCAACTTTCATGAGTGGGAAAGTGAACAAGCTAAATATAAGACTTTGCTGCAAACTGGTGGGGGGATTATGACATCACTGAATGAACTGTTAAATCGAGTACTTAGAGAAGGAAAAAGAGGCTTACATGAGGGAACATATATCCCCGTTGAGGTTACCCCAGCCTCAAAAAAGGTTGCAGTGGGTATAAACCAGTGGAGAGGAACAATAACAGTTAAAGTGAGAGGTCCTGCCAAAAGCGGTGAGGCAAATAGGGAACTTCTGAGTTATTTGAAATCAATTTTTGGTGATGCAGAAATTGTTAGAGGTGAAAAATCGAATCTGAAATTAATTTTTGTCAGACATTCTAAAGATAAAGTGCTGAAAATTCTTGAAGAGCTTTTGAAATGACCTCTAAAGCATGTATTCTGAGACAAGAAGTGAAATCGAGAGTATAATACCTGAATACGCTGCTACAAATACTGTTGAGNTTAAGTCCATNACACCAGAAAGGGCAGCGTTTGCCGCAACTACTGTGGAAACTATGATTGGAAAGGAGATGGGAAACAGGAGTACAGGTATTAGCAATTCTCTGGCTCTGGATTTTGAAGCAAGCGGAGCTATTGAAGAGATTGCCACAGCTAACGATGTATTACAAATTGAGAAAATGGCAAAAAGGAGAAAAAAGTCACCTTCTACATCAAATAAGGCGTAGCATATTGGAAGTAGTGGAATCTGAACTGAGAACATAAGAATTACGTTGAATAAGATTTTCCCGAGAACTATCTCCTGAGGTGAGAGAGGTGAACTTTTCAAACCCTCAATTGTTCCGGTGTCAAATTCCCTGAGAAACGAAATGGAGTATCCGAGAACTCCTGTAAAAAAGAAAATTACAAGTAGAAGAGGGACAAGAAGTTTGGATAGAATGGCTGCTGGAACGGATACGCTGAATAGGAATGCAGATGTCAGTGAAAAAAGGAGCATCAAGCTTACTACAGTCTTACTTCTGAGTTCAGATAGCAGGTCTTTCTTGGTCACTTCCAGGAACATTGAGGACACCTCTTGCAGCCTTTAGGTCTGTGCCGAAATATTCCATCTTCCCCTCGCTGAGTACGAGATACCTGTCACAGAATTCTGCTTCCTGAAAGCTGTGAGTTGTGAACACAATGCAGCAATCTCTTTCTTCTAAGAACTTCAGCAGCCAGTGTTTGCTTTTCACATCAAGGCCTGTTGTGGGTTCGTCCATTACAAGAATCTCCGGATCTGGTAGAAGGGCCCTCCCAATGGAAGCTCGTTGAAGGAGTCCTCTCGATAGATGGGAGACCCGCACATCTGCTCTGACTGACAAGTCAAGTTTTGTGAGCACCTCGTCAACTCTTTTATTGNCCACACCGTAAATTCGGGCGTAAAATTTTAAATTCTCTCTAACAGTGAGGTCAGGGTACAGCATTGGATTATGAGTAACCAGACCAATTTTTCTCCTTATTTCAGGATCTTGGTGAGGTTGAGAGTTTAGGACAGAAATCACGCCACTTGTTGGTTTTATAACTCCAGCTATGAGTTTTGCAAGAGTTGATTTTCCTGCACCATTGAAACCAAGCACTGCAACCTTCTCTCTACTGATCTCAAAGTTCAGGTCTCTGAGAGCGTACCCAGATGAGTATTTCTTGGAGAGTGATCTGGCACTGATAATGGTCGACATTTTTTAATCAGTCAAGAACACCCTTTGCGCTTCTGTAAGATTTTTTGTTTTTTTCTGGTAAAAGAGCTTCACTCAGACTAATGGCAAAGGCTTTAAAGGAGGCTTCAATCATGTGATGCGAATTTGTGCCTTTTACCCTCAAATAGACGTTCAGCCCGGAATTCCGACAGAGTGTATCGAAAAAGTGCAGGAAATTTTCGGCAGTCATCTCACTGTAACCTGTCAGCTCTCCATCGAATATAAACGCACCTCTTCCACTGAAGTCCAGGCCACATATAGCAACGGAGTCATCCATCGGTACAATGGCGTGTCCATACCTCCGAATCCCTTCTTTTTTTACCTCTGAGATTGCTCTTCCAAGACATATAGCNACATCTTCAATTATGTGGTGTGTATCATCACCTTCTGCTCTGATAATCAGATTGAANCCTGAATGTATGGCTAAAGTTTTCAGCATGTGGTCGAAGAATCCAATTCCAGTACTGATATCAGTTTTATCCGCATCGAAAATAGCTGTTACATCTGTTTCAGCCGTTTTTCTGCTAAATTTTTTCATGCTCAATTTTCAGTACCTCCTCAAATTTAAGTTTTCCAGTATAGAGGGCAGAACCTATCACAACCCCTGCAGCACCACACCTCTTGATATATCTCACATCGTCTGGAGTGGAAACGCCGCCTGCAACGTAAACGGGGTTATCAAGACTTTCAACAACTTCAGCAATTTTTTCAGTATTGATACCCGAAACGAGACCCTCAACATCCACATTGGTATAGAGGAAGGAGAGTTCCAGATCATCGTACAACCTTCCAAGTTCAACGGGGGTTATGGAGAGAGTATCAGTCCACCCTTCTACNGTAACTTTCCCTTTACGAGAGTCAATTGCAATCATAACCCGTCCAGGAAACCTTTTAGCAAATTCTCGCACGTCATCTACTCTCCTGACAGCAATAGTTCCCAGTATAACCCTACTTACACCATGTTCCAGGAGACGTCTTGCGATGTTTAGGTCTCGGATTCCTCCTCCAACTTGAATTTCAATCGGAAGTTTCGATATTTCAGCGATTATGCTTTCATGCTTCAACCGACCTTCAAAAGCCCCATCCAGATCGATTACGTGTAGAACTCGTGCACCAAGTTCTACCCACCGCTTGGCCACACCAACAGGATTATTGGCTTCAAAGGTAACTCTGTCTTTCATTCCCTGAACAAGTTGGACAACTTTCCTGCCCTTAATGTCAACAGCCGGGATTACTCTGAACATGTTTACTCAGTGGATAACCTCTTTGATAATGTTGTTCATTTCTTCTGCTTTGCTCTTTAATATTCTTAAAGCCTCAAGCATAACCCTTCTCACAGTCAGAGCACCCGTTCCCTCCACTGTAAAAAGAAANTTACNGGTTTCTCTGACATCAATTGCTCCTTCTTCGCATACTTTCACACACTCCATGCACAGCGAACATTTGAGTACATCTGTAACTTCTATTCCNCCATCCTCTTTTTCTCTAAACACGTTTCTTGGGCATGCCTCCACACACGCATTACAGCCATTGCAGTTTTCCTTTATTTCAATCTCGGCTATGATTTTGTACGCACACACAGAAACGGGCTGAAACTTTGAATGTTCTTTACCTGTACCAAGTCTTGCAACAGCTTCCAGCATCAATTGCTGACCTTTGAAGAGCTCTATGACTGGAATGTTATCATAAGCGAATTTTATTTCGGGATCATCACTTATAAAGTCGCCCGAATAGACAACTTTTGGACCTTCTACGTTCAACCTGAAAGAGATCTGACAGTTTGGACAACCTTCACCACCACAGACACACTCATCCTGGAAATTAAAGCGTTCCAACTCGGTTTTTATAGGTATTAAACCAATTCTGTGGGAAATAATTTCGTCATAGAGATAACTGGAATTGACATAAAAATCAACATAGTCAACTGCAAGTGTCGGCACCAGACTTTTCATAGCTCTTCTAAAAGAGTTTGCGAGAGCNGGTGATGCATTTTTGAGTATAAATCGTACTGACAGTTCATCCTCTTCAAGAATCTCAATTTCAGGTTTTTCTTCGTCTACCGGCATAGTTCTCCAAAATATAAATTTTATTTAGACTCTTCTTCCTCTCTTCCCGCCTGGTGGTCGAGTCCCGTCATGTGGTATAGGAGTTACGTCCTCAATTCTTCCAATTTTTAACCCTGCTCTTGCAAGTGCTCTAATCGCCGCTTGGGCACCTGGTCCAGGAGTTATATGTTTGTTGCCTCCAGGTGCTCTAACCTTAATGTGTACACCCTCAAAACCCTTTTCAATTGCTGCACTCGCTGCTTTAAGCGCTGCCTGCATAGCTGTGTACGGATTTCCTTCATCCCTGTCAGCTTTTACTATCATTCCACCACTAACTCTCACAACAGTTTCACTTCCAGTAATATCGGTTATCGTTATAATCGTATTGTTATAGGAGGAAAATATATGTGCTATCCCCCACCTTCCCTTCTTTTTCTTTTCAGCCATAATCACACCTCTTCATGCTAGTATTTTACTCAGCTTCTCCAGCTTTTGCAAATGGAGAGTTTTTGTAAAAAGATATCTTGCTCTCCATATCCCGTGTAACTATATACCCTGGCGAAGTCACCCTTCTACCATCGACTGCTATGTGTCTGTGAGTTATAAGCTGCCTTGCCTGTTTTATAGAGTTTGCCAGACCCTGTCTGTATACAATTGTCTGGAGTCTCCTTTCGAGAAAATCTTCAACCGTCAAATTAAGAATGTCATCAAGGGTAGCATTTTCTGGAAGTATTCCCATTCTGTGAAGTTTTCTGATGACCATCTGGGCTTTTGCTTTTGCATATTCACCCTCCTTACCCGGAAGGTTTATTTCCGCAAGAAGATCCCTTGCAACTCTCCTGTACTTTCTCAGAATGTTTTGAAACTTCCACAGTTCTCTTTTATTTCTCAGACCATACTTCACTACAAGCTGAATTTCCTTTTCCAACCTTGCTTTGTCCCATGGATGGGTCGGGGTTACGTATTTCTTCTTCTGCCTCTTCGGATCTCCCATTCAATCACCTCTATTTCCTCCTTCTGATGACGCCAACTGTTCTTCCTGATCTGCCTGTAGATCGAGTTCTCTGCCCTCTAACCTTTTTACCTTTTGCATGTCTGATCCCGCGGTAACACTTCATCCTGATCAGTCTCTCTATGTCAAGCATTCTGGCAAAGTCAATATCTTTGGAAAGGAGATGAAGGTCTTCACCTGAGTGTGGATCTTTCCTTCTGTTGAGCATCCAAGGCGGTAGTCTTTCAATTTCCTCTTCAATGAAGCTTTTCAACTTTGCAATCTCCTCGTCGTCCATTTCGCCAAGTTTTTGTCTTGGATCGATTCCAAGCTCGTTCACTATGCTTCTGGCGAGTCTAAGACCAACTCCNTTTATTCCAGTAAGTGCGAACATCACACTCTTGTTCCCATCAAGATCCGTATCTGCTATCCTTACAATGTGCTTGAATCCCATATCATCACCGGCTAAGGAGAACGAAGTCTGGGAGGATATTTAAAAGTTATGTGTTCAAAAGTTTTTTAAACTTTTAATACAACAGGGAAAAGAATATGGCGAAAATATCGAAAATACAGAAAATCAAGGAATATCTTTCTGCTCGAAGAATGTCTCAACGAAAAAGGGTTGGTGTACTTGTGGACGGTCCTAATATGCTTAGAAAAGAGTTTAACATTAATTTGAAAGAGATAAGAGAGATACTCTCAGAATACGGCGATATAAAGATTGCAAAGGTCTTTCTGAACCANTACGCCACAGAAAAACTCGTTGAGGCAATAGAGAATCAGGGTTTTGAGCCGATAGTTACTTCCGGTGATGTTGATGTGAGACTTGCAGTGGAAGCAATGGAGTTGATTTACAATGAATCGATTGATGCAATAGCGCTTGTTACGAGGGACGCAGACTTCAAGGCGGTACTTATGAAGGCAATGGAACTTGGCAAGGAGACAATTATAATCGGTGCAGAACCTGGATTTTCAACCGCTTTACGAAACTCAGCTGATATTGCCATAATCCTCAACGAGGATGAGTACAAAAAAGATTCTGAAGAGGAAGAAGAACTTATAGAAGTTTAATTAAAATGATGAACCCACGGGAAAATCTGTTTTTATTTGAGTTTGCTACCTGTGGTGAGAAAATCGATGACTCCATTGCAGTTGAGGGTCTTGCAATGTTTAAATCTTTATTTACAGGTTTTAGGGGTTACCTTAACATCAACTCATTTGTTAGGGAGGAGTTTGTTTCCGAGTTTGGTTTACCATCGGGATCAATTGATGATTTTGAGAAATGGATTAGGGAATCCAGTTACTTTCTCGTAATAGCTCCTGAAGATGACTGGCTTCTTCTTAATTTAACAAAAACCGGAGAGAAGTACTCAACAAATCTTGGCTCCAGCTCAAGAGCGATTGAAGTAACCTCAGATAAGTGGAAACTTTACAAAAAACTCAAAGGGAAGGTAAATGTGCCAAAAACTTCGAAAAACCCACTGGACGGAAGATTCGTGATAAAACCGCGTGTCTCTTGTGGAGGCGAGGGATTNAGNCTGTCCNATAATAATGTTGTTCCAGATGGTTACATCGCTCAGGAGTATATCCCGGGCCTTTCGCTGAGTGTGAGCTTTGTCGTTGGTGATGATATTAACCCGATAAGCGTAAACGAGCAGATATTGAATGGTTTTCAGTATTCGGGATCAATTTTACCAGCCAGAATCTCTCCAGAAATCGCCATTGAGGTTATTGACGAGGCAACAGAAGCTGTGGGGCNTATTAAAGGTTTGCAGGGGTATGTTGGAGTCGATGTTGTTTACTCGACCCGACCATACATTATAGAAATTAATGCNCGGCCGACAACCTCCATTGTTGGTTTTGATTTTTCTTATAGTAGTAGCTGTGCAGAAATGATCTGGAAGAACTTTATGAAGGAAAATTTTGAGATGAGAGTTACTGGAAGATGCAGAGTCTACAAAACCAGTTATTCCGGATACGATAAAACGGCTGATCGGAAAATGTATGCGAGAGTAAAAGATTATGTAATTTTGATTGAAAAGATTGAATTTTAAGAAAAACAAGCGAAATTTTGTGAAACTGGTTAAAACAATTGCCAAAATACGAAAGATAAATATTCAATCTCTCCTCAGATTCCACAATGCTGGTTAGCATAGTTTTGCCAGCGTACAACGAGGCTAAGAGACTCGAAAGAACAGTTGAAGAAGTTATAGGGGCAGTCAGGGAAACGGGTTATGAGTACGAGGTTATTATTGCTGAAGATGGCTCGACAGATGGTACAGATAAAATTGCTTCCAAGCTCTCAGAGAAATATGAAAATGTGCGCCACCTACACTCCTCGCAAAGACTCGGGAGAGGGAGAGCTCTCAAAAATGCTTTCAAAATCGCACGGGGAGATATTCTGGTTTACATGGACGTTGACCTTGCCACGGATTTGGTACATCTTAAGGAACTCATAGACGCTATAGCTAAGGAAGGTTATGATTTTGCAACTGGCTCAAGATTGATGAAAGAAAGTGAGTGCGAACGGCCGCTTAAGAGAGATCTTGCATCAAGAGGATACAATTTTCTTGTAAGACTTCTTTTAGGCTCTAAAGTGAGAGATCATCAGTGTGGCTTTAAAGCCTTCAAAAAGGCTGCAGTTATGAAGGTTCTTGATAGGGTTGAGGATAATCACTGGTTCTGGGATACCGAAGTACTGGTTCTGGCTCAGAAAATGGGATACAGAGTCAAAGAGATACCGGTAAAATGGAAGCACAGTGGAGAAACAAAAGTCGAGATGGGAAGAGATGTGGGCTACATGTTTGGACAGATTGTCCGGATGTGGCTTAAAGAGAGACGTGGAAGCAGAAGGTATTTTCTTGCAACTTCCTTACTCGCNGTGGCTCTTTTACTGCTCCTCGCGTACTCAGCCGGACTCAATAAAATATACGCCGATCTCGTAAGAATTAATCCGGTATTCCTCTTGTTATCGTGTCTTGTATATGCGACATCCTATGCTGTAAGGGGATTCAGATTTGTTTACATACTATCAAAACTTGATTACAGAACAGGTATAGGTTTCTCCACAGGTGCTGTAAGCATAAGCCAGATGGTAAACGTGATCACACCAGTGAGAATAGGAGATCTTGCAAGAGCCTATGTGTTCAAAAGAAACAAGGTCCCCTATACATCATCAATTGGCGCTATTGCAGTGGAAAGGGCATTTGATCTTGTCTCTGTTTCAGTAATCGCAGCATTTTCTGCCGTGTTGCTCGGCATGGGAGTGAAGGAGCCTATATACGCTCTACTGTTCGCGTTGATAGTATTCCTTACTATTTTCACCCTTTCAAGGATGGAAAATATAGTAGGAAAGATCTTCAAAGATGCAAAGAGAATTCTTGGTATTAAGGAAGCAGTTGTGATTACAGCTCTTTCCACCCTAATCTGGGTTTCTGATATAGCTGTTTGCTATATTATCGCCGCGAGTTACTCAATTCCTGCAGGTCTCCCTTCTTTACCTCATATCGCCCTGGCGGTCTCNGTATCCAACATTGTGAAAGCTCTTCCAATAACACCGGGCGGTATAGGTACATACGAGGCAGCAATGACCGCTATTTTGAGTAACGTTTACACTCCAAGCGTTGCATTCGTAATCTCTCTCGTTGACCATGCGGTGAAGAATGCTGTNACACTTGTTCTTGGTTTTATAGCTTTAACAACTCTCAAAATTGGGTTCAGGGAGGTGAAGCNGTAGTGGGAGCAGAGTTTCATACACTGATTTACCCGGCTGTATTTTATGTCACCTCTCTTTTTATAACCTTCCCCTTCCTGAGATATTTAAAGTATCATGAAGCAAGATTGGTTTCACTCCTAATTCTCTCCCTCACCACATTTGGGTTGACGTATTTTGTGCCCATAAGAGTACCAATGTTCTCAACTTTTGCGTTCTGGTGTTATTTGACGTTCATTATTTTATTTTACGCAGCATTTTATGTTGAAAGGAAAGTGGATAAAAGTGAGGNGGTTTTCTTTTTGGTTTTCGCCTTCATAATCTTCCTTCGGTTTCTATTTCCGGACATCTTTGATTGTGAAAAACTTATGGACTCAGCATTCATGAACGCCGTTCTTGTCTCCAATTCCCTCCCTCCCAGCGATCCCTTTTTTGCAGGAAAGGTGATAGACTTCTATTACTACTTTGGACATCTTATGGCTGCCTGCATAACTCTTCTGTCCTTTGCACCTCCTGAAATTGGATATAACATCACTCTTGCTGCTCTACCTGCATATACAGCTTTAATCATTTACGGTTTTCTGAGAGAATTCGTTAGGATAAGGTATGCGGCTGCCGGAGTTGTTCTCTCAATTTTTTCTGGAGATCTATACGGAGCAGGGGAGTTTTTTAGAAGGGTACTTCTGGGCATTCAGTTTGATTTNAGTTATTATTGGGATCCAACACGAGTAGTCTGGGGAACAATAAATGAGTTTCCTTATTTCAGTTTCATACATGGGGATATGCATGCTCATGTACTTGCAATTCCTATCAAAGTTCTTTTCCTCTCTGTTCTTTACAACGCTTGGAAAAAAGACGTTAACTACCTCTTTTTAATCCCCCCTCTCCTATTTATAATGTTTGCCACAAACTCATGGGATTTNCCACTCATGTTCTGTCTGGCCATTCTTGTAGCACTGATTGCTGACAGAAAAACAGGAGTGAAGATAATTGTGTTCACAGCTATTGCCATCCCATTTGTGTTTCTCCTCTTCAAGTCGATGAATGTGCCTGCGGCGAAGAATTACTTTGTGATAGAGAAGGCAACCTTTACTGAATTCTTTCTGTACGCTGGATTTCCGGTGATATTGGCATACCTCTACTACCTTCCCTCCAGGATAGGAACATTTATCAAGTCGCTTCCTCTGTCGGTAATTGCTGCCNCTATCTGCCCAGTTTTATCGATTCTGTTTCCTCTTTCAGTTTTGGCCATTTCTGAGTTCAGAAAAAAAGATTTTCATTCGGTTGCTATTTTTGTGGGCGTTTTAGCGTTTGTACTTCCCGAGTTTATAGCAATAGAGTCAAGAACAAATACAGTCTTTAAGTTTTATCTCATAGGCTGGCTACTCTTTACAATACCCTCAGCGGTAAGGTTTGAAGATTACGGCAGGGTACCCAGAACACTTCTTGTTCTAATTCTGATATTCTCCCTAATTTATCCGCTTGCCGCAACACCCATCCGGTATGCTGCAAGAGAGTACACACTCGACGGTATGAGTTACATGAAGAACTATGATGGAGATTATTACGCTGTAAAGTGGATAAGAGAAAGGGCGGGGAAGAGCTTTTTGTTCAGAGTTACCACAGGAGTCGTTATGGAAGCAGGTCATTCCTCATACACCTATGGCGGTAGAGTAGCAGCCTTTACAGGTAATCCCGCTGTAATTGCGTGGGTAAATCATGAGTATTTCTGGAGGAGAGATGCTGAGAGCGTTGTCCAGAGAGCGGAGGATGTTAAAACATTTTACACATCAAATAACTGTTCTGTGATGCGTAAGATTGCAAATAAGTATCACGTGAAATACATTTTCCTTGGATACGAGGAAAAGAGAGTTTTCAATGCCAACAAAACGGTATTTGATGCCTGTTTCCAGAAAGTTTTTGAAATGCAGGGTACTGCAGTCTATCGAAATATTTAACATTCTTGGTGTAAAAAATACAAATATGGACGAAAAAGATATACTGATACTGAAAAAACTTGTCAAAAATTCCCGCACAACTCTGGCAGAACTCGGTGAAATTCTGGACATGTCTGTTTCAAGTGTCCATAAGAGGATAAAAAAACTCGAAAAAGAGGGGGTCATTGAACGATATACCATCTCACTGAATCCTGATCTGTTTGAGTGTGTAACAGCCTTTGTATTGATTGGAGCTGAGGATATTGAGGAAGTGGTCACAGAAGCCAGAAAATTCAGAGATATTATCGAAATCTACCAGGCTCTTGGCAACTTTAACATAGTTCTCAAGATCCGAAGCGACAGTCTTGAGAAGATAGGAAGAGTTACATCAGCTCTGTCCAATCTGAAAAGTGTGATGATGCTCGAATGTATAATAACCACAAAAAGGATTAAGGAAGACGTATGGTACCCTGAAGTACCAGAGGAGGTGTAGGAATGGAAACTCATCAGATTTTGACAATTCTTCTGACAGTCCTTTTTCTGATGCTCGGTGGAGCTTACATTATCTATATCTACGATGCCTTCCGAAGAACCAAGCAGAGGTTTCTGTTACCACTTTCGGTGGGATTCTTTCTCCTGATAACAGGGGGAGCACTTCCCGTACTTGTATACACACTTGCTGCTGCCAACCAGGTTTTTATGATTCTGGCTGTGATCCTTCAGATTGGAGGTATTACAGCAATATTCTACTCGACAGTGAGATAGAAATGAGAGACGAAAAGAAGTTTGTAAGGAAATGGAGAGTCATAAAGCTTTCTAAGTCTCAACAGAGTGACATAGCTGGTAAATTCCTCCAGGAAGCCATAGAGAATCTTGAGAATGCAGAAAAACTCCTTTATACAGTCTCTTTTAAAGTTGGGAGGGAAAGGGGAATGGAGGTCAAAAAGAGCATTGGAATCGATAGTCTGCATGATGCTGTGGATTTTATCTCCATGATATCTGGAATCCCATATGAAGAACTCGAATCAGAAAACAAAAGGCAATTTTACTTCAAACCGTGTCCCATTTTCCAGTTAACTGAAATAAAAATGGAAATATCCTGCAAGGGTTTTCTTGAAGGATTCTTCTCGGCATTTGGTTTGAATCCAGAAGTGGTGGTAACATGCAGAGATACCTGTAGCATCAAAATAGTGGAAAAAGAGTGATGTCTGCACCATTACCATGTCAGTACCCGACCTCGAATGGCAATGCTGCAAACACCTTTGCATCTTCGACCATGTTCTCTATAACGCAGTATTCATTCGGCTGGTGGGCAACCCCATCAACTGTACACCATGCAACCGTGTTCATGAATCCCTCACGTCTGAAGAATGAAGCACAGGTGTTCCCACCTATTCCGTAGAGTGTTGTCCTTATACCCCTGATCGACTCAATTGTCTTTCTGAGTTTTACAACTATTTCGGCATTTTCAGGTGTTGGTGGAGAAACAGACTTCTGAACGATTTCCATTTCTATCTTCTCCTTGTCTTTCATCTCATGAAAGAGTTTTACATCCTCGATAAACTCAATAACTTCGTCAACATCATATTCGGGAAGAATCCTGCAATCCATATAACTCACATCGAGACCAGGGATTGTGTTTATGTTGTCCACATTTTTCTCTCTCTTTGTGGGTTCAAATGTCGATACTGGCGGATAGAAAATACTGTTCCTTGCGTTGAATTTTGTATGAAGTTTCTCGTCCAGATCAAGAATAAATCTCATCGCTCTTCGTGATGCATTTAGACCAAGAGGGAGACTTCCATGTGATTGCGAACCGTAAACTTTGAACCGAAGCCAGAGTATACTCTTNTCTGCTATTTCGATGAGGTTTCCATTTGGAGCACCAACGTCAGGAACCACAAACATGTCATCTCTATCAAATAGGTTCTGACTCAAGAGATNTTTGACTCCATAGTTGCTCCCTGCCTCTTCATCAGAAACGAATGCAAGGCCCAAACTGTATTTTGGTGTGAGTCCTGAGTCAAGGATTACCTTTGCTGCATACATAGAAGAGACTATACTCTGACCGTTGTCCTCTGCTCCTCTCCCAAATACTCTCTCCCTCATCACAACTCCTTTAAATGGTGGAGTCTGCCACAATCTCTCATCTCCTTCTGGTACAACGTCAAGGTGGGTGATAATCCAGATAGTCTTCTTCAGTGCTCCATTTATCTTTGCAACGATGTTTGGGCGTGTCCCTCCTTTTGCCCTCTCATCATCTGCATCAAATCTCTGAATTGAATCAAAACCGCCAAAGCTCTCAAGTTTCTTCATGACGTATTCCGCCTTCTCAACTTCACCTTCTCCTCCAAAGTCGGGTGCTATTGCTTTGATCTCAATCAACCTGCACAGTGTTTCAACCATTTCACCTCTGTATTCAGCAACAAGGTCAAACGGCATCATACAATCATCCTCTCTTTCAACCTCTCACTCACGGTGGTTTTCAAACTTTCAACCCTCTCTACAACTTCGTAGTCGTTCGTGGACTGTCTTAAAAGTTCGAGTTCAGCAACTACCGGGGCTATGAGCTTAAATGGAGTGTCATCTCCACTGGACTCCACAATTTCTTCGAGAATTTTAAGCCTCCGACGAGCTTTAAAGTCTTTTTCAAGTTCCAATTTAAGTTCTTTCAGCATTTCGGCAATTTTCTTTCCAACTTCTGTCAATCTCACAACTCTCATTTTACCCTCAAACCATGTCTCAATCAACCAGTTCTCCTCAAAGTCACTCAGAACCTTCGACACGTAACTATATGGCGAACCAACTTCCCTTGAGATCTGGAGAGGATATATTTTTTCACCCTGTTCTTCAGCTTCAAGAATTCTGAGAAGAATCTCCACCGTCCTCTCATGAAGGAACATTTTTAGCACACTCAACCCAAGCACCCCCAGGTTATTATCAACGAGCCATATTTAAAATTTTCAGGCGAAATTAAGGATGATAAATTCTCAGACTCGAAGGAGATGACTTCCATCACAGCTTCTTGATTTGAATGGAATTCCTTCCCTGCAAAAAGCACATTTAACCCCTATGTCAGCACAGAATTTTTCAACCATTCTGAGAAGCCTCTCACGATAATTTTTTGGGAGGTAATAATATCTGCCTTTTCGCTCTCCCTTTGTCAGATACATATCCACCAGCCAGTTCGCCAGATCCGGATAGACTTTCGCAATCTTTTTCAAAGAATCTCTGCGGAGCTTTAAAGTNGAGGTAACCACNTGATCAGGCTCGCACTTCTCGATTATCCACACTTTGCTCTGATTTATTCCCGGTATTATCGGATCAAATCGGAGAATTGCTGGAATGTTCCAGTCTTTTAACTTTTTGAACGCCTGAATTCTCTGATCTGTTGGTGGTGCGTGTGGTTCGGCTTTATCGCACCCGGTGATCGTTACACTTACAGCAGCATTCATTTCAGAGAGTATGTCAAGATCTCGTGTGAAGATATCACTCTTGGTTACGAGGAGTATTCCNATATCGTACTCTTTGAAAATTTCAAGACATCTTCTTGTGATCTGCAATTTCTTTTCCACCGGTGGGTAGGGATCTGAACTGTTGGACATGGAGATAACTGCATTATCAGGGAGTCTGTTAAGGTCTCGTTCGAGTTTTCTGAACAGATCCTTTTTTGTTCTAACTTGGTCGAATCTTGGAATGTAAGTTGCATAGCAGTAAATACAATTATGTGCACAACCTGTGTAGGGGTTGAATGAGTACTTCTCGGGACACGTGCAAAGTTTTGATTTCCAGGGATCGAACGGTGTGATTACACCNGTAACCATGGCTTACANGAAGTACCTTTCAAAGTTTATGAAGGGTATCAATGCCATGGTAACGGCGAGCTTCGAAAGGTCCGATCTGGAAACAGCACCCTTGGTGAGATAGTATACCGCACCAAACTTTTTTCCAAGATCTTCTATCCCGGTTATTGCTTCCATTACCTCTCCAACCTCTTTCCCCGAAATAACTTCCTCCACCACTGAAGGCGGGTACTCAAATCCCGGTCCAAAACCTATGCCCACTCTGGTGCCATCGTAAACTGCAGCAACCTGGAAGTCAACGTATCCCGTAATGGTTCTGTCCACTTTGAATAACCCGGCTTCGATGCCCACTGAAAAATCTGCCCATCCCTCATAACTCTTTTTCGCTCTTTCTATTGCACCTCTCAGAGTCTCCCCGTCAAATGGTTGAGGTGGTACACCCGATTCCACATCTTTCTCAACTATATCAACTTCATCAAAAAACTGTTCAAAAGCGAGTTTAACACCTCTAACTTTCGTTGGATTTGTCGATCCTACAATAACCCTGATAGGCTGAGTTATATTCTCCATATGCTCACCTCCAAAGTTTCATTCTTCCAGCTATCACGTCCTGCTCAGCATTCTACAACTACTACACTTTCACTCTCTCTATACAGAGGTACCTGTTCCTATCATTCTCCCTGAACACAAATATCATTTTCTTTCTTACACTCTGGGCAAGTCTCACTGCTCGTGTTATTTCACTTGTTTTTAATCTCCTGTCATCGACTATTGTTATCAGGTACTCTGAGTGGGGAAGATCGCTGACACTTTCAACACGGCTGTAAGCACGAAAATCGCTACCAAATTTAAACCCTGTTTTTACAACAAATCCCCTCTCTTTTAAATCTTTATAGACCTCGTATTTTCTGGTGAATTCACTTTCAATATCCATGGCNAGACTGATGAGAGTATCAAGATCCACAACCTTTTCAGAATCGTAAACTGTCATCACACCCCTCTCAACAAGATATACACTCTCAATCAGGGATAGCGTTACAAAGTTCTCTTTCTTGCTGCCATAGAAGAATCTTTCAAAAATCTCTTGGTGATAGGTGATGATTCTGTCTTCAAGTAGGTGGCCTGAAATTTCTGGTATATCTTCAATCTGCTCTCCACCCAGATCAACTTCATATGTTTGAAAATATGTTATCTCACTCTCCTCGTCCACAATTGCGATGACAAAATTCTCAAAATTGCGACTTTTAGTGGCTACTTCTGGTATTGATAGCAGCGATCTCTCAGAAACTGGCCAGTAAACTTTCCGCGAAAGAAGATACTCACCTGAGATTCTTACCNTCTGTCCACGGTTTCTCAGATCTTCATAGACAAAGTAAATTGTTGAAAAGTTGTCAATCGCTTTCTTTGCCCATTTAATAATCTCCTCAAGATCTCCGAGATTAACTGCGCCCTTCGATGCAAGATAAACAGCTTCAACAGGATGGAGAATGATTTTATCTCCCCTTTTTTCACCAAATAACCGTCTTTCTAAGTCCTTTCTTGCCTTAACCACGGCAAAATTGTCTGACAAAATCCCGCTCATAGCTCCACACCGTATACTTTTTCCACATTCTCAGCACATATTTTGTGAACGAAATCTTCATCGTACCCTGCCTCTAAAAGCTCTTTTACCTTTCGTGGAACAGTTTTCGGTCCCAGAACTGCTCCAGGTCTCTTTCTATCGTCTATGTAATCGGTTTCCAGCATAAATCTATCCCCCTGTTCTGCTGCTTTGAGCGCATTTTTATCCCCTGCGATAACTGATGGGAACATACCAATTTCTTCAAATTCCTTTATGAGTGGAGGTGAGAAATGTTTCACTATTTTCTCTCTTTTGAATCCGACCTCGTCAGCCATTTTAACTATCTCCTCCATTCCGCTTCTCGTGTATCTTTCTGTGTGGAGCTGTACGGCACATCCGGCGTCCTTGACAACTTCAAATGCGTGTTTGAGAACCTGATTGCTAAGTCTCCAAATCTCAGAACTAACTCTGTAGTGTGGTCTTCCAGTTTTTATAGCAACAGCTCTGCCCTCCTCTACGTATCTTACTGCTATCTCAAGAGCTTCTTTCATAATTTCAGCCGCCCTTTCGTAACCGACTCTACTACCGATAACGGTAATCTCTGCGGGATGAATACTCAAAACAGCATAGGCTCTAACTATTTTATTAGCTTTTTCAACCATCCTGATGTGCGCATCAAAAACTTTCGTAAAATCCCTTCCACTTTTTGGATGCACATCGTAGTGGTGGCAGAGAAGGGAAACGAGAAACACATGAGTTCCTCCAGCATCTTTAAACTGTTCAAGTGCCTTGAACTTCAAATGATTGTAAAGGTGCATGTGNTCATCTGTAACGATCATGAAACCATCTTTACCTTCGAATTAATAAGACCAACGACTATCACTTGGTTGCAGAAGGATGTTTACGTCTGTCCTCGAATGGAGACAGGAAGTTATCAGAAGAATTCAATGGGAACTGATAGCGCTAAGGGCTGATAAAGAAAAAAGTAAGAATTAAATATTCNCTTTTCTACTCAATCCATGAAATACATTCTCTGTCACGACGTTGGAACCAGTGGAAATAAAGCCGCTCTTGTNGCTCTTGATGGAACGATAAAATCTTCGACTCGAGCAGATTATGGCCTCCTACACCCAAAAGAGGGTTATGCTGAGCAGAACCCAGAAGACTGGTGGAGGGCAATTGTTGAAACAACAAGGAAGGTGGTCGAGAATCCTGAAGATGTGGTGGCAATGTCATTCTCTGCTCAAATGGCTGGCGTTGTTCCGGTGGATGAGAACTGTAACCCGCTGATGAACTGTTTAACNTGGCTTGACACAAGAGCTGCTGAAATAGCAAGAAAAATTGTTGGTGGCAGACTTTTTAAATACAATCTTATCAGCATGCTTCGCTTTATACGAATTACAGGAGGAGGACCGGGTCTTGCAGGAAAAGATCCAATAAGTAAAATACTCTGGCTCAAATACAATGAACCTGATATTTACAGGGATACATACAAGTTTCTTGATGTTAAGGACTATCTGGCAGCGAGATGTACAGGTAACTTTACCACAAGTATGGACAATGCAAATTTGACGTGGTTGATGGACACAAGAAAAAATAGAATGTGCTGGAGTGACACACTCCTTAAAAAGTATGGTATCGACAGAGAAAAACTCCCAGAGATAAGAGCTTCAACCGACGTTGTCGGGAAACTTACAAAAAAAGCTGCAGAAGAATTGGGTCTTCTTGAGGGTACACCTATCGTGTCGGGTGCTGGAGATATAACTTCAGCTGCCATAGGGTCGGGAGCAGTTCTGGAAAATGAAATACACGCTTATGTTGGCACAAGCGACTGGTTAGCGGCTCACATGAAGAAAAGAAAACTGGACATCTTTCATTACATAGGGTGTCTGTGTAGTGCAAATCCAGAGATGTATCTGTGCATAGCAGAACAGGAGACTGCAGGAGCCTGCTATGAGTGGCTGAAGAGCAATTTCTTCGAATCGCTAACTCCAGCTGAACTTGATAGGATAGCCTCGGAAGCTGAGCCNGGCAGTGGTGGGTTGATTTTTACACCATGGATGTTTGGAGAGCGAGCACCAATTGATGATGATGAGNTTAGNGCGGGATTCTATAATCTTAGTCTTGATCACACTCGAAGTGAGGTTGTGAGGGCAGTCCTCGAAGGGGTCGCNCTCAATATGAAGTGGGCACTAAAGTACTTCGAGAAATTAACCGGTCAGGCAGAGTACATCCATTTCATAGGTGGTGGAGCAAAATCGGATCTATGGCTCCAGATATTTGCCGATGCTCTAAAAAGGGAAGTCAGAAAAATAGCTGAACCCGAACAGGCAGGAGCCAAAGGAGCAGCAATGATAGCCATGGTAGGCCTCGGTTACCTCAGAGGATTTGAGGATGTAAAGAAACTCGTAAGAGTTGAAAAAGTCTTCAAACCGTCGAAAGAGAGAGCTGAAATATATGATAAACTGTTCGAGAGATTNAGGAAGATATACAAAAAGAAAGTTTCGAGAGCTGGAATTTTTGAGTAAAAAAGTTACTCATTAATTTAATTTTTCCTGAATAAGAAAACTGTTTTTAGGAAAAAACTGTTAAAGCATTTAGACACAGAGAGGTTAAGTCNATCCCATAATCTCGAGGAGGAACTTGCATGGTGAAAATTGATATATTCAAAGATAGAAGAGAAAAACTTGCAGAAAGNTTGAGATACGAACTTAATTTGAGTGACAGAGTATATGAGGCCATCAAAAAAGTACCTCGCCATCTTTTCGTGCCAGTGAAGTACCGTGATCAGGCTTATGTAGATACGCCTCTCCCGATCGGATTTGGTCAGACCGTCAGCGCACCCCACATGGTTGCGATAATGTGTGATCTTCTTGATCTTAGAGAGGGAGAAAGAGTTCTTGAGATCGGTACAGGTTGTGGTTATCACGCCGCGGTGGTAGCTGAGATAGTTGGAGAATCTGGTGAGGTTGTTTCAATTGAACGGATACCTGAGCTCGCAGAAATGGCGGAGAGAAACTTGAGAGCNCTTGGATACAGCAACGTACTGGTTATTGTGGGCGATGGCAGTGAAGGTTATGCCGAAAAAGCTCCCTATGACAAGATATACGTAACAGCTTCCGCCCCTGAGATACCTCAACCGCTGATTGAACAGCTCAAAAATGGAGGGAAAATGGTTATACCGGTGGGTAGNGAAAATCAGTGGCTCTTCGTTGTTGAAAAAACCGAANATGGGCAGATAAAGACAAGAAATTGGGGATCCGTCAGATTCGTTCTTCTTAGAGGTAAATACGGATTCAAGTAAAAATTTTATACCTGAGACTGCCATTCCGTTGCATGGGACTTGTTGGATCTGCGCTGTCTTTTCTCACTTCATTACCGATAGAAAGTGATATGGAGGAAATTCGGAAAAATTTATGGTTTGTACCAATAGCTGGTTTGATCGTTGGAGGTATTATAGCTGTCCCACTGTTTATCGGATACGAAATGGGCTTTAATGCAGGCCTGATAGGGTTGGTAGTTTACATCCTTGTTGAAGGTATCAAAGGTGTTCATGGACTTGGTAAATTCGGGGACGCTATATTTGCACCTGTCGAGAGGAGTAGGGAAGCAATGAAGGAGGCTACATTAAGTACAGGAGGAGTTGTACTTGTTACACTTTACCTTCTTATACTGTTTTTTACTTTTTTGAGAGCTGAATTCATGGATGTCATTTATGGNCAGTATCTTGCTAAATATGCCATGCTTTATGCTCTTGTAACTTCAAAACCGAGCTGGAAGGGTTTTGGTTTCTACATGATGCGATATGCGAGNACAATTGACCTCATACCCGGAGCTCTCGTACTTATCCCGTTTCTGATACTGTCTCCTGAAGAAGCTCTGATATCTTTTATTGCCGTGTTTATTCTGACTTTCTTCATTAAAAAATTCTCAGAACTGGTATTCGGCGGTATCAGCGGTGGAGTACTTGGTACAGTAAACTGTGTGGCTTTTGCCACTGTTCTCATCCTCCTAGCTGGAATACCGCCCGCCATATCTTTTCCTCAAAGCTAATCTTTGTCTCCTCCTCCATTTTATTTATTGCTGCGACGATTGCAGTAACCTCCTCGTCACTGAACTNACTCTCCATGAAGATCTCATCAAGTTTCATTTTCATAGGTCTGAATGATGAGAGAAACTCTTTCACTCTTTCAGGGATTTTTCTCTCCTCCACAAATTTCGTGTGGATGTTCCCCTTCTCAAATTCTTCATCATTTAACACTACAATATGGAATGGGATATTGGTCTCCACACCCTCAATAANGTATTCATATAGCGCCCTTCTCATTCTTCTGATAGCCTCTTCTCTCGTCTCTCCAAATGCTATTAGCTTTGAAATCATGGAATCATACTCTTCAGGTATTCTGTACCCCATGTGAATTCCGCTGTCCACCCTGATGCCAATACCTCCGGGACTTCTGTAGTGGAGTATTCTCCCGCTTCTTGGGTAAAAGTTTACAGGATCTTCAGCATTGATTCTACACTCAATTGCATGTCCTCTGATCATAATGTCTTCCTGGGAGTGGTGAAGTGATTCTCCTGCAGCTATGAGGATCTGGTATTTCACTATATCTACCCCAGTGGTCACTTCAGTTATTGTGTGTTCAACCTGAAGTCGCGCGTTTATTTCCAAGAAATAGAAATTTCCATTCTCATACAGAAACTCAAATGTGCCGGCATTTGTATAACCAATGCTTTTTGCTCCCTTCACCGCTTTTCTACCAAGTTTTTCCCGTGTTTCTTCGTCGATGGCTGGTGATGGAGCTTCTTCAATCAGTTTCTGATACCTTCTCTGTATACTACACTCTCGCTCACCAAGGAATATCGTGTTACCATGCTCGTCACCCAGTATCTGGACCTCTATGTGTCTCGGTTTCACAAGATGTTTCTCCAAGTAAACTGCAGAATCTCTGAAATAGTTCTCACTGAGCTTTTTGGATTTCTTAAACGCTTCTTCAAGTTCACTTTCATTTCTGGCTACGTTGATACCTATTCCACCTCCACCACCTGATGCTTTTATTGCAACTGGGTAACCTATCTTCTCAGCCCACCTGAGAGCGTCGTCAATACTTTTCAGAGTGGGTGAGCCAGGAATGACATCCAAACCAGCCTCTTTCATATACTTTCGTGATTCTATTTTTGATCCTGCTATTTCCATTACCTTTGGTCGTGGTCCAATGAAAACAAATCCCTCTTCCTCGCACCTTCTCGCGAATTCAGGGTTCTCAGCGAGAAATCCGTAGCCCGGGTGGATTGCCTCTACTTCGGCTTTTTTTGCTACTTCAATAATCCTATCTATATTAAGATAACTTCGTCTGGGATCTGCCTTACCGATATAGTAGCACTCATCAGCGTAAACTCTGTGGAATGCTTTTTTGTCTGCAGAACTGTAAATAGCCACACTTCTGATTCCCAGTTCCCGGCATGCCCTCATAACTCTGACAGCTATTTCTCCTCTGTTTGCCACCAGCACCTTTGTAAACATCCTTTGACTGGATTCTGGAAGGATATAAAAGGTTTGTTTTAAACTGCCGTTCAGAGATACAAAAATGTCGATTAACCTATTTCGAGGATACGTATTCTTTATGTATGCTGTTTTGAGATTTATTGTTCTGTTAAATAATTAGAAATATTAAACATACTCGGAGACATGTTAAAATATCCCTGCCCACATTCTGATCCCGATGATATTCGTTGACGACAGAGAGCCCGACGATATTTATCTGAAGCTTGAAAGGATGGGAATTCTGGTTAAGAGGAAAAGACTGGATACAGGAGATTATTTGATAAAACATGGAGTCTACGAGGTTGCTGTAGAAAGAAAAACAGCTTCTGATTTTCTGAATTCAATAGCTGATGGAAGGTTGTTTACCCAGTGTCATCTGCTTTCTGCAAGGTATCCTCTCTCATTTCTTATGATAGTTGGGAATCTGGAGAGAGAAATTGCAAACAGAATGTTCAGACGTGAAGCCGTTGTTGGAGCAGTTATCTCGGTTGCTGTAAAAAATAAACCTGGTCAGGTCATCCCCCTCATTGTTGAAAATGATGACGATTTTTGCCTTGCACTGAAAACGATTGAAAACAAGATCACCAGTGAGGATCTTAGAATTGTTCCGAGACTAAAAAAGCTTGAAAATCCACAAATTGCGATGCTTACAGCCATACCGGGTATTGGAGAGGAAAAAGCCAAGAGAATACTGAGGTACTTTGGAACTATTCAGCGCGTGGCAAATGCTGGGACAGGTGAGTTGATGAGAGTTAGTGGAATTGGTGAAAAACAGGCAAGAAAAATTCATGACTTCTTCAGAACAAAACTTAAATTCTGATGAGATTAGAAAAAGTTAACCTACACCGGGCTCGTGGTCTAGGGGTTATGACGCCGCCCTCACACGGCGGAGGTCCCCGGTTCGAATCCGGGCGAGCCCACATGATTCAGTTCAACCTCAAATTCTATTTTTTTCTGAGAGTTNAAACCTCACCCTTATTCTCGTTTTAGAGACTTCACATCTAACAGAAATGGGAAGGATACATGATACGTTCATTTCTTTTCCTAATTNCTTCTCTATATCTTAGCTTGTAAAAGAGCTCTCTTCAAAATACTCTCTTGAAACAGATTTGCCGAGAAAAGTATATATTTTAATCATCATAATTCAAAACTGGATTGAAATGAAATCTGTAAAAATTGCAAGTGTGCAGATGAAGGCTGAACTTGGAAACGTTGAGAAAAATTTAAAAAGAGCAGAAAAACTTGTGCGAAGAGCTTTTAAAGAAGGAGCTGAAATGGTTATCCTCCCGGAATTTTTCACTTCTCCTGTTGCATTCAATCCGAAAATGCTGGATGTGCCTCAACCGATAAATGGTGAGCCTGCTCAGCTTCTTCAAAATCTTGCATCAAATTATGATGGAGTGGTTGGAGGATCCTTTATAGCTTATCGCAATGGAGATGCTTACAACACTTTTATNCTCGCATTTCCAGATGGCTCCATGNACTTTCATGATAAGGATCAGCCTACCATGTGGGAAAATTGCTACTACATAGGCGGCAAGGATGATGGAGTTCTTGAGACTCCAATAGGAAAGCTGGGAGTT
>MTNC01000083.1 GCA_002010285.1 Archaeoglobus sp. JdFR-41
AAAAAACCAAAATAGCAGTTAATATGGAAGAGTGGTTATGAGGTATCTCGAAGTCGAGTACACCGAGAGAATTGCTGTTGTGAAACTGAATAGAAAATCGAAAAATGCATTTAACACAAAATTTGCTAGGGAAGTCTTTGACACACTGCTGGAAATCAGAGATTCTGAGAAAGTAAGGGGACTGGTGGTAACGAGTACCAGTGATAAATTCTTTTCTATTGGATTCGATGTCTCCCAGCTTTACAGCGCTGATAGGAGAGAGTTCGAGAGATTCTTCCGTTCTTTCAGTGATATGTGCTACACCCTCTATACCTTCCCCAAACCAACCGTGGCTGCAATAACTGGCCATGCAGTAGCTGGAGGATGCATTCTGGCTCTTTGTTGTGATTACCGTTTTATGGCAGAGAGAGGCTATATTGGTCTGAACGAGGTCAGACTTGGAGTTCCTATTCCGCTTTTAGCCTACCTGGTTCTCAATCAGATTGTTGGGGACAGATATGCAAGTGAAATTGCCTACTCCGGAGAACTTTACACACCGCAGCAAGCTCTGGAGATGAAGCTAATTGACGGAATTTTTTCAATAAATGAGCTCCTGGCGAAATCGGTTGAGAAGGCAGAAAAACTGGCAGAATTGCCTGGCAAAGCGTTTCAGGCTATAAAGCAAAACCGTACGAGAATGGTTGAAAAAGAGTATTCAGAACACTTTGAAGAGGATATGCTATCCTTTATCGAATTCTGGTTCTCTGAAGAAGCTCGTGAAATGCTCAAAAAGGTGATAAAATATTTTTAGCTCGAATTGGAACTTTTTTCCTCAAAAAGCTCCTTGTAGGCGTTAACGTTTCTGTCATGTATGGAGTAGTTAATCTTTCTGTACTCTCTAATTCTGTCAAGGTTGATTTCGGCTGTTACAGCCTCTTCATCATCCTCGCTACGACTTTTCGCGATTATCCCATCAAACGTTGCGATTAAACTTCTTCCAACCGCAACTGAGCCGGTAAATGTTCTTCCAAAACCTCCAGCCTTTACTATTCCGTAACAGTTATCAAATGATCTCGTAAAATAGAGGCAGTGTCTGTACTCCACTCCCGGAAGCTCAGAATGTTTGAATGACACAACAGGATTCAATACGACATCGGCTCCTTTAAGTGCTGCCACTCTGCACAATTCGGGATACAGAATATCAGCACAGACAAGTATGCAAACTGGGACTTTTCGGACATAAAATAGCTCAAGCTTATCACCACGTTTTATCCCCAGTTTTCTTTCATTTCTTGTTGGGTGTATTTTGTTCTGAAATCCCTTCAGTTCTCCATCTTCGAATAAAAAAGCTCTGTTAAAGTAGCTGTCATTCTCTGCAACGACGACATTTCCACAAACCGCTACACCGTACTCTCTGCTGAAGTTTTCAAGAAATCGAAGCGTTTCACCACTTATATCCAGCGAAAGTTTTGAATATGTGAAGTATTCCGGAAAAAGAAGAAGTTCGGAATCATCCTCAATAGCTATCTTGGCTACTCTCTCAGCACTCGATAAATCACCAATTCTGGATTGAACCGCGGTAACCTTGATTTTATTCAATTTTTCTCACCCCACAGCAGTCAATTTTGGCTTTAAAAGGTTCACCAAATTCTTTCAACGCTTTGTAACCATTAAGAGCGAAAACAGCTTTACCCAGCATAATCATAGCAGCCATACCACCCTCGCTTTGCACGGTTTCAATAACATCAGAAACGAAGTCCACCAAACCTGTCTCTTTTCCAAATGAATTTGAACATCTAAAGAGGTTCTCGATAGTTGGCTTCTTTACGAACTCCTTTGTCCATCTTTTTCCTGCATCAGCGATTTTTTTTCTTTTAAGCTCGTTTCCAATGATATCCTTTGTTTCAAGTTTACCCAGAACCAGGAAATCAAGCTCAAGGTTCCAGCTATACCTGTCAATTATGGCTCTGGAAGGACAGGATGCGTTTCTCCTTACAATGACTCCAGCGAAGGTTTGGGTTACAATGTCTCCAAGTCCTGTAAGATTTACTACTTCTGCCTCATGAGCAATATCTGCGAGTTTTATTGCTGGCAGATCGGCAAGAAAGGCAGTTGCCAGTGCTGAGGCACCGCTTAAACCAAACCCACACCCGTAAGGAAGTTCAGTCTCTATTCTAACGCCTTGAAGTCCCGTAGATTGTAAGACGTATTCAACGGTTGGAAATCTCACCTCATCGCCATTAACAATCAACCTGGTATGTTTTTCGGCATATACGCCTTTATTCACAGTAAATCCAACACCCACNCTTCCAGACTCTTCAACACTCGACGAGATTTGGGGTGAAAAAATGCAGGTTACGCTTGCTGGAGCAAAAACTCTGGCTACCATTTTTGGTCATTCAGAAACAGTCCTCTATGTATACCTCGACTATCTTTTCTGCAACGTCCTGTTTGTACCCTTCTACCCACTCCTTCCTTCTTGGTGTCAGAATCAGCACTCTTGTGTCTTCTGTTCCCATTCCCCTTTCGAGAACGTCATTGGCAACAACCATGGCCAGTTTATCACATTCCATTTTCTCCTCAGCGATTTTTGTAAGTTCCTCGTCGCTCACCCCTGTTTCTGCTTTGAAACCAATTATTGAGCCATCATAAACTTTTCTGACTTCTCTCAGTATCTTCGGAGCAGCTTTGAGTTCAAGTTCAAGTTCAGAAACGGTCTTTATTTTGGTTTTTGCTTTTTCTACTGTAAAATCTGAAGCGGCAGCTGCTGCCACGAAAAGGTCACAGCCTACATTTATTTCACGAAGTGATGCATCAAGCATATCCTTTACAGACCAGACAACAACCTCCTTGAAATTTGGCAATTGAAAACCTGAGGGCTTTGATGTGATAATCNCAACCTCCGCTCCACGTCTCCAGAATTCAAGGGCAAGCTCTCTTCCCATTATACCAGAACTTCTGTTACTGATAAATCTTATGGGATCTATCTGTTCAAAAGTGGGGCCGGAAGTCACAATAACTCTCTTTCCAGAAAACTCTTTTGGATACAGAGCTCTCTCNACGTGAAGACATATTCTCTCAATTTCGGCAAATTTTGCTTTTCCTTCCTCAAATCTTGGATGGACAAACTCTACTCCCATCTCCATCAGTTTTTCAAGGTTTTCAAGTACCGCTCTATTCTGCATCATGGATTCGTGCATCGCTGGAACAATTATTATCGGCTTTCCAGAACCAAGTGCTGTGGATGCAAATGTTGTTACGGGCGTATCATCGACTCCGTTTGCAATTTTTGAAATCGTGTTGGCTGTTGAGGGAGCTATCAGCAGTAAATCTGCTTCTCCATCAACTCCAACATATCTCACATGCTCTATGCTACCGGTAAGTTCAACCACCGGCTGTCTACCTGTNGCAAATTCCAGAGCATTTGGATGAATTATCTTGGTTGCTGCCGGACTCATCACCGCAACAACCTGAGCTCCTCTTCTGACAAGTTCTCTTGCCAGCTTAACTGTTTCAACAGCTGCTATACTTCCGGTTACTCCAAGAACCACCAATTTTCCATCAAGCTTTTTGCTCTTCTTTCCCCTTATCCTCTCCAAGTGCACTTCTAACACCTCTTATGAAGATCTCAACATTTCCACTTTCCATTGCCCTTCTGTATCGTGCTCTCTTCAAGACTTCCTCTACTTTAGAAATCTTTTCCTTAACCTCCTCCACTTTTTTTTCATCTGGNGGAGAAACTCTTATTTCCTCCTCCACAAGCTCCACTTCACCTTCCTCAATAAAGAATTTGCTAATTTCTTCGACTCTCTTCTTCTTTACAATCCTCTCAACTGCGTCTTCCCATGCATCTCTCCAAGGCACGTCAGTAACTCTCTCTCTTGTAAAGTAGTTGTGTCTCTCCACCCTGATCAGGTCGTATGGGCAGGCATTCTCACAAGCTCCACAGTAAATGCAGAATTTTTCATTGAAGTGCACTCTACCTTTATCTCTGGATACGTACCAAACGTTGTTGTGCTTGCATATTTTTATGCACGCCGCACATCCAACCGGGTCACATCTGTGCATTCTTGCCTCGAAAAGACTGAGTTTTCCNTCTATTGGCTTTATTGTTTTTGCAGCATCGTAGGGACATACCTCCTCACAGTAACTACAGTGAGAACAGAGTNCCTGATCTACAGTTATTTCTGCAATTTTTTCAGGCAGTTTGAAGGTTATTCTTCTTCCACCTTCGATCTTTATTGCCCTTTCAGGGCAGATTTCTTCACATAGTTTACAGTAGTCACACGACTCCTCATCAATTAATATATCAGAATAAGGTAAAACGTCATCTGGTTTTACCTCTTTCTCANTCATTCTAAAAACTTTACAAAACTCAGCACATATCCCACACAGATTGCATTTTTCTCTGTCAATCACCACTTTTCCTGTTACATCTTCTTCATTTTTCTCTGGAATGTCTTCTCTTTTCAAAAAAACCTTTCTTGTTATAGCATTTGTTGGACAGGCTTTGTAGCAGAGTGTACACTCTCTGCACTCATCGTATTTGTACGTGTACATAACTGGAGATAGAACGAGACTGGATTTGTCCACTCTTTTCTCGTTTATGAGGAAATCAAATGCATTAAATGGACAAAATGAGTAACAGATTCCACAGTAAGCACACTTGAGGTGATCTATGACCACAGGGGGCATTTCAAGACCGACGGCTATGTCATGTACCGGACCAAGTTCTATTGCATTGACAGGACAAGCGTAAACGCAGATTCCACAGCCATTACATTTTTTAAAATCGTAAATCAGCTTTCTCTNTTCTCCCTCTGTTTTCTGGGTGAAAACGAATTTATCCTCCAGAAGTTCCACATCTCGCTCTATCTTCATTTACACCCCTCTAAGAGAGATAGTTCAATGATTTTTTCAGCAACCCTCTCAACATCCTCTTCAAGATTGCTGTTTGAAACATTTATCTCTGCCAGTACTGCTGATGACTTTATATCTTTTTCACTTTCCACCACCANCTTCTCAGGTTCTTTCTCNCTNGTTGTNATAATTATTTTAGGAAAATCCTCACCGCTGAAACCNTCTGTTAACACCACATCATAATCCTCAAAGTATTTCAAAAACACACGAAGGTCATCACGTTCAACTCTCTTTATAAATGCGAACTTCTCCTTTGAGAGAATGGCTACATCGGCTCCGCTCAGGAAAATCCTGTGCGAGTCTTTTCCTTCTCTGTCTATCTGNAATCCTTTAGCTGCATGTTTTATGACGCCTACCTTCAGACCCCTCGATTTCAGCAGGGGTACCAGTCTCTCAATAAACGTTGTTTTTCCTGAACCCGATCGTCCCACGATGCTCACAACAACCGTCATTAAGCACACCCCGGTCGTATTACAAAAATCTTCAAATAATTCTTTTAAAATCCTCTCCATCCAGCGGCTTTGTCGCATCTATGCCCCACTTTGTAGTGGTTTCATTTGCTGAAGGATCCAAACTGCTACCTCTGGCTCCACTGACTATTACCAGATCTCTATCCGCCTGAAACCTCGTCGCTATTGCGTATTCCACTTCTTCGTAATTCAGGATATCTATATCCTCGTCAACCACAATAACACCTTTCATGCTTGGATTTGCTGTTAGTGCTGCCAGTATTGCATTCTTACCATCACCTTCAGTTCTTTTCTCAATCTGGATTACACAGTGGAAATAATGTCTACTACCAGGCGTTGTCACGACGTTTTTTACCTTGCAGACATTTGAGACAAACTTGAAGATTACAGCTTCATACGGAACACCCATAAGCATCTGATGCTCCTTCCCTCCAGGTGTTATTGAATAATAGATGAAGTCATCCTTTGCGTAAATCTCGTCCACCTCTAATACTGGTTCCTTTCTAACTTTGTCGTAGGTTCCAGTTAAGTCTATGAACGGACCCTCGTCAGCAAGCTTGGAAGTCAGTCTCCCAAACAGTACTATCTCCGAATCCGGCAGGAGTAAATTATCTTTTTTGTATAGAGTCAACTTACCCATAAGTCGTGAGGCGTATGTAAATTCCTCACCAATCCCAACGCGTGTGGAGGCTGCAAACATAAAGAGGGGATGAGTACCTATACATACGGCAACGTTCAACTCACCTCCACTTTCGATTGCCTCCCTCCACATCAGGTAGGTGTGTCTCGGTGGTACAAGGCGAGCGGCAAAACTTCTCTCATCAAGCAGCATCAAACGATGAAAGCTTGCATTGAAAATACCGTTTCTCTCCGCGATGATGACACCCGCTGTTACGTAACGTCCACCGTCTGAGGGGAAATACCTGAGAATTGGTAACTCGTAAAGGTCAAGCTTCATCTTTCTTAACGGTAGGGANGAGAACCCTTCTACTGTGATTTTACTCTCTGTACCTTCAAGAGAGACCAGTTTTTTTGCAATGTCGTATTCACCTGTTTTGAGAAATTTAGCAAGAAGTGATCTTGAAGACACAAAATTTGTTGCAACCCTTTTTCCCTCAACGTTAAGGATAACTGGAGTATTCAGAAGCTTATTTTCACGTAAAAAGTCGGTTACAATGTCATGATTGAGTTCTCTATCGACTGTTACAGGGTTGACAACTTCAATCGCATCTCTCAAATTCATGGATACAGGGATATGTTTGAGTATAAATATCCATTTATTGAAGAGACGATGTTTTTGGACTTCAAACTTTTCACTGGATTTTTCTGGTCAAGTCAAAACATCGTAAAGGCTAAATTGAGATACCAAAATAAACTGTTCATGGACGAAATAGAGAAAATAAGACAGAAAAAACTACACGAACTGATGAAAAAAATGAGGGAAGGAGAAGCCCATGGNAATTCAGAAATGATTGACACACACACTGACAAACCCATCACTGTTAGTTCTCAGAACTTTAATGAAATTCTGAGAAAACATAGAAATGTTGTGGTGGATTTCTGGGCGGAGTGGTGCATGCCCTGCAGAATGATTGCCCCAATAGTGGAAGAACTCGCAAAAGAATATGCTGGAAAGATCGTCTTCGCAAAACTCAATACAGATGAGAATCAGCAAATTGCAGCAAGATATGGAATCTCTGCAATTCCGACACTGATATTCTTCAAAAACGGAAGACCAGTTGATCAGATAGTTGGTGCTCTCCCCAAAAGTGAGATGAAAAAGTGGATCGAGAGAAATCTTGATTAAAATTCACCTTTTTCTGATCTGACCTGCAGAAAATCTTATAAATTAATATTTTAAAATAACTTAACAAAAACTCGGGGGTTCGTCTTTGAAATACTCAGTCTATGAACCCTTNCAAACTGAAAATCTCTTGTTGAAGAATAGAATAGTCAAATCAGCAACTGCCGAGTCAATGGCAACAGAGGGGGGATTCGTCACCCAAAAACTGATTGAGTTCTACAGAAAACTGGCTGAAGGGGGAATCGGTACAATCATAACAGGCTTTATGTTTATCAGTGAGGAAGGACGGGTTATGAAAAATATGACGGGAATAAGCAGTGATGAGCACATCGAGGGTTTAAGGAAACTTGTTAAAGAAGTTAAGAAAGCTGATAGGGAAACTCCGAAAGTTAATTTTGTTGCACAACTGGTTCATGCTGGTCGGCAAAGTCCCTTCAATCCTGTAGCCCCTTCAGCAGTTATGGAAGCCACAACTAAGATTACACCGCGAGAGTTATCACNGGAAGAAATCTATAGGATAATCGACGATTTTGCGAAAGCTGCCATAAGGGCTGAAAAAGCTGGGTTTGATGCCGTACAACTTCACGCAGCTCATGGATATCTGTTAAGCCAGTTCATCTCACCATACACGAACAGGAGGAAGGATGAGTTCGGGCAGGAGAGGGCAAAGATTCTGCTGGATATCATTGAGAAAATCAGAGAGAAAAGTAAAATCCCGGTTATGATAAAGATGAACGCAGCNGATTTCATCCCCGGTGGNCTGGAGGTTGAGGAAGCTGCCAGAATAGCAAAGCTACTTGAAAATGCTGGATATGAAGCGATCGAGGTTAGCGCTGGGATGTGGGAGTCAAAACTATACACAAAGTTCACAGTTTTTTGTCAGAATGTAGAGAAAAGCGGTGAAGCATATTTTAAAGATTTTGCCAGAAAAATCAAAGAAAAGGTTGAAATTCCGATTATACTTGTGGGAGGGATAAGAAGTATAGAAGTCGCAGAAAAACTAATNGGNAATTGCTGCGATCTCATTTCGATGGCTCGACCTTTAATAAGGGATCCGTATCTTCCCAGAAAGTGGAAAGAGAGTCCGAGTGACTGTAAATCGTGTAATAAATGTNTGAAAAACGTAGTTAGGGTTCCGTTAGCATGTTTTCAACGGTAAATTCCTTTCTTGTNGTTAAGTTAATTCCAGAGCTGAAACTGGATAAGTTTCGCAAGATTAAACAAACATCTGCTTGGGTGGACTTCTTGAGGGCGTCTTTACCCTCTCAATGGCCTTAACGAGATCCTCTGTCTCGATTACATCTTTTCCCTCAGCAATTGCTTTATGAAGTGAGGATTTAATCACTTTCTCCACGAGATCTCTTCCACTGAAACCCTCAGAAGCATTTGCCACAACTTCCAGTCTTGCTCTTACCTTCAATGGAAATTCTTGGAAATTTCTTTTCAGAATTTCAAGTCTTTCCTCATAACTTGGAAGTTTAAATTCAATTTCCTCCTCGAACCTGCTTCTAATAGATGGATCCAGTAGCTCTATTCTGTTGGTAGCTGCAATCGTGCAGATACCATCATTGCTCTGGATACCGTCAAGTTCAGTCAACAGTGCATTAACAATCTCAGAAACATCTCCTCTCAAATCCTGGTAACTTCTATCGAGAGCAATTGCATCAAACTCGTCGAGAAAAACTATGCATGGCGCAAGCTGTCTCGCCCTCTCGTATAGCTCATGCACTTTCCTTGCACCATCACCAACATGCTCCCCAATCAGTTTTGTTGACTTCACAGAAAGAAACGGTGTGCCAGCCTCATTTGACAACGCTTTGGCCATCATAGTTTTTCCAGTTCCCGGATATCCGTAGAACAGTACATTTTTGGGTGCCCACTTCCCGAACTTATCCGGATTTTTAAGAAATTCGAGGATTACCTTTACCTTTTTCTTTGCCTCCTCCTGTCCGACGACNTCTCTCAGCGAAACATCCCTGACAATTTCAGTCTCTATTATCCTTGAGTCNCTTTCAACAAGAATTATTGTGGAGTCTGAGATATAACCTGAAGATGGTTCTGCATCCACGACCTCAAATGCAAAGTCTGGAAACATTCTGACATCAAAAAGTAGTTTTCCCTTCGAAACATATTCCCCTTTCCACTGATCTTTTGCATAAACGTCAAAGACTTTCGGGTTATCAACCCTCGGGTACTCGTGATAACTGGCTTTCAATGGATAACCCAGGGGTTTCAATATGAGATACCTCATTTCGTTCTCTTCTCTCTTTGCCATTTAACAGATAATTGTCGAGATGTATTTAATACATTTTTCCCTCACTGCCATCGAAAAGTGGATAACTTCGAAAAAGATTTAACAATCCAAAGTTATTTTCTCGTGGTGTTGTCCTATGGGCGAGCTTCAGATAGCAGAAAGAGAGTCGATGAAGATCCAAGACAGAAAGAAGGTTAGAGTTCTTGTTGCAAAACCGGGGCTGGATGGACACGACAGAGGAGCAAAAGTTGTGGCCAGAGCGTTGAGAGATGCTGGATTTGAGGTTATTTACACAGGGATAAGACGAACACCTGCTGAGATTGCTGAGACCGCTTTGCAGGAGGATGTCGATGTTGTTGGTTTAAGTATTCTGAGTGGAGCACACCTTGAACTTATACCAATGGTAATGGATGAAATGAGAAAAAGAGGACTTGAACCTGGTAAAGATGTGGTTGTGGTTGTTGGTGGTATAATTCCTGAGGAGGATNCTGAAAAATTGATGAAGCTGGGTGTTTCCGAAATCTTTGGTCCGGGGACTCCTCTTCATGAGATAGTTGAATGCATAAGGAGGAGGGCTTCAGAATTGAACCCTTGACTAAGAGGTGATAGCTTGATTAAAAAAATAGATCATATAGGAATTGCTGTTCAGAATCTTGAAGTTGCCATAGAAGCCTACAAAGCACTTGGCTTCGAGGTTGAAGAAATTGAAGAGGTTAAAGAGCAAATGGTCAGGGTTGCAATGCTTCCTGCAGGTGAGAGCAGAATTGAATTGCTTGAGGCTACATCTGATGAGAGTGCCATTGCAAAATTCATTGAAAAAAGAGGAGAGGGAATACACCACATTGCGATTAATGTGGAGAGTATAGAAGATGCAATTGAAAAAGCAAAGAAAGCCGGTATGAAACTTATTGACGAAAAACCAAGAAGAGGAGCAGGAGGAAAGCTGGTGGCGTTTGTACATCCTAAAAGTACACATGGAGTCCTCTTAGAGTTTGTTGAGGGCTAAATGATCGGTAGAGTGGAGGGTTAGCATGAGAAAAGACCTTATAGAAGAGGTATACCGGCGTAAAGAAAAAATTCGCCAGATGGGTGGAAAGGAGAGAGTTGAGAGACAACACAGCCAGGGAAANCTCACAGCTCGAGAAAGGATCGAACTCCTCCTTGATCCTGGGAGTTTTATTGAGCTTAACCCTTTTATAGAGAAAAGAAATACTGACTTTGGTCTCGACAAGCTCGATTTACCTGCTGATGGTGTTGTTACGGGTTATGGAACAATCGATGGCAGACCCGTAGCTGTATTTGCTCAGGATTTCACAGTTATGGGTGGAAGCCTTGGTGAAATGCACGGATACAAGATAGCGTATATTCTCGACTTCGCCATGAAGGTCGGAATTCCTGTGATAGGGTTGAACGATAGTGGTGGCGCAAGAATTCAGGAAGGTGTGGATGCACTCAAGGGATATGGAGATATCTTCTACCGAAATACTCTCGCAAGCGGTGTGATACCACAGATAAGTGTCATTATGGGTCCATGTGCCGGAGGAGCTGTTTACAGCCCAGCTATTGGTGATTTCATAGTAATGACAAAAAATGAAAACTGTTATATGTTCATAACCGGTCCTCAGGTAATCAAAGCAGTAACGGGGGAGGATGTAACCTCCTTCGAGCTTGGTGGATGGGAAGCTCATGCGATGAAAAGCGGGAACTGCCATCTTGTGGCTGAGGACGATGTCGAGGCTATGCATCTTGTGAGGAGACTGCTCAGTTACTTGCCACTAAACAATATGGAAGACCCTCCAGTTGTCAGAACGGGGGATGATCCAGCAAGAACAACTCCTGAAATCTACGACATAGTTCCTGAAGATCCTCAAAAACCCTATGATGTTCACGATCTTATCAGATGTGTGGTCGATAATGGGGAATTTCTTGAAATCCACAGACATTTTGCCCCGAATGCAGTTGTTGGTTTTGCGAGAATTGATGGAAGAAGTGTTGGAATAGTTGCAAACAACCCCAAGTACTTTGCTGGTTGCCTGGATGTTGATAGCAGCGATAAAATAGCTCGTTTTGTAAGATTCTGCGATGCCTTCAACATCCCAATAGTAACATTTGTTGACGTTCCGGGGTATCTGCCAGGAACGCAGCAGGAATTTGGGGGAATTATAAGGCATGGAGCAAAGATACTCTATGCTTACAGTGAGGCAACAGTTCCTCTTGTAACAATTATTGTCAGAAAGGCGTACGGAGGTGCATATCTTGCGATGGGAAGTAAACATCTTGGTGCTGATCTTGTTTTCTCGTATCCCACTGCTGAAATTGCAGTAATGGGACCAGAAGGTGCAGCAGAAATCGTTTTTAGAAAGGAAATAAAAGCTGCAGAAGATAAAGAAGCGGTACGAGCAGAAAAGATAAAAGAGTACAGAGAAAAGTTCGCCAATCCCTACAGAGCCGCCGCAAGAGGGTATATTGATGATGTAATTGATCCAAAGTTCACCAGAGTTAAAATTGTCTCCGCCCTCAGGGTTCTTGAGAGTAAGAGAGAAAAACTACCACCCAAAAAACATGGTAATATACCACTGTGAGGTGGTTAAGTGACACCCGAGGAATTTCTTGCTGCGATTGCCGCCATACACAGATACATGAGGGAAGTTGAAAGACCGGTAGAGATTACAAGATCACCTGAAGTCTGGAAACTTGCTCAAAGGGTGGAAAAACGTTAGTAGGGGGAAATGATGAAAGGCTTCAGATACACCGTAACAGTTCTCGGGAANAGGTACGAGGTTGAAGTCAGCGAGATTTCACCAGGAGTTTTTGAAGTTCATGTTAATGGAAAGAGAGCAGTAATAGAAGTTGCGAGAAAGCTTCCCGAAATTGCAAGAAAATCGGGACGGGTGTCCAAGGTTTCAAGAGTCTCAAGGGTTTCCAAGCGAGAAACTGAGAGAACTGGAAGAAAAGAGTTTCCAAGCGGAGAGGGGAGAGTTGTTAATGCACCCATGACAGGTGTTGTAACGAAAATACTCAAAAATGAGGGTGACAGAGTTGCAGAGGGGGAGACTGTTCTTATCATAGAGGCTATGAAAATGGAGAATCCGATTTCATCTCCATTCAGCGGAGTCATAACAACAATACCTGTTAAGGAGGGTACAAGAGTCTCAAGTGGTGATCCGCTGTTTTTTGTAAAATAGATTTTTACCGGAAATTGCTTTTTTAGTTTCTTCAACATCATCGGGTAAGCAATGGCAAACTGNATTTGGTAGAATAGATACCAAACTTAATTCCAATCATCAATCTTTATCTACCTCAACATTAACTCTGATCAATTCNGGGAAGTAAGGAGGTGAACAAATGAGAAAGGAAGAGTGGGAAAAGAAGTATGTTAAACCTCTGCTTGAAAAAGCTCCCGAGCGAAAAAGGGAGTTTAAAACATATTCTGGTTTTACTGTAGATAGAGTGTACACACCAGAGGATGTAGATATAGATTATGAGAACAAGCTGGGTTATCCAGGTGTTTATCCATTCACAAGAGGTGTTTACCCGACAATGTACAGGGGGAGATTATGGACTATGAGACAGTATGCAGGTTTTGCTACAGCAGAAGAAACAAACAAGCGATACAGATACCTCCTGTCTCAGGGTCAAACTGGTCTGAGTGTTGCTTTTGATTTACCAACCCAAATTGGATACGATAGTGATCACCCCATGGCTCTTGGAGAAGTTGGAAAAGTGGGGGTTGCGATTGATACTNTAGAGGATATGCAAATCCTCTTTGACTCAATTCCGCTTGACAGGGTTTCAACTTCCATGACAATTAACTCAACCTGTGCTCAGGTTCTCAGTATGTATGTGGTTGTTGCAGAACAGCAGGGAGTTAGTAGAGATAAATTACGCGGAACTGTCCAGAACGACATGCTGAAGGAGTATATAGCAAGAGGGACCTACATTTTCCCTCCAGAACCTTCACTCAGACTTTCCACCGACATAATCATGTACTGTGCAAAAGAAATGCCAAAATGGAACTCCATAAGCATTTCAGGTTATCACATGGAGGAAGCTGGAGCAACACCTGTACAGGAGATAGCATTTACGCTTGCTGATGGTATAACGTACGTAGAGAGAGTGATTGAGAGAGGAATGGATGTGGATGCTTTTGCCCCTCGCCTGAGCTTTTTCTTCGCAGCTGGAAACAACCTTTTTGAAGAAGTAGCAAAATTCAGAGCTGCTCGACGTTTGTGGGCAAGAATAATGAAGGAGAGATTCAATGCTAAGAATCCCCGCTCAATGATGCTCCGATTTCATGTTCAGACAGCAGGTTGCACGTTAACGGCACAGCAACCAGAAAACAACATAGTAAGGGTTACNCTTCAAGCTCTTGCGGCTGTTCTTGGTGGTTGTCAATCTCTTCACACTAACAGTTTTGACGAAGCTCTTTGTCTTCCAACAGAGAAAGCTGTCAGGATCGCACTGAGAACTCAACAGATAATAGCGGAAGAGAGTGGAGTTGCAGACGTTGCTGATCCGCTTGGGGGGAGCTACTATATTGAGTGGCTGACTGACAGAATCGAGGAGGAGGCAATGAGGTATATAGATAAAATTGATGAAATGGGTGGAATGGTGAAAGCAATAGAGAGTGGATTTGTGCAGAAAGAGATACAGAGATCAGCCTATGAAAAACAGAAGGCAATAGATAGTGGTGAAATTACAGTTGTAGGTGTGAACAAGTACCAGATTGAGGAGGAAATTGAAATAGATCTTCTGAAGGTCGATAAAAGTGTTGTGGAAAGACAGATAGCAAGGTTGAGGAAGTTCCGGGAGAACAGAGACAAAAATGAAGTTGAGAAAGCTCTCGAGAGACTGAAAAATGCAGCAGAGAGAGAGGATGAAAATCTTATGCCATATGTTTACGAGGCTGTAAAATCCAGAGCCACTCTTGGAGAGATGACTGATGCGTTGAGAGAAGTTTTTGGTGAGTACAGAGCTCCTGAAATATTTTAATTTTTACGATAATTTACGAGTTTAGACATCGCAAGACAAATCAAAATTTGAGGAGAGTTTATTTAACTGGAAATTTCTTTACCTGTTATGGAGATAACAGATATCGAGGGTGTGCTGTGCAATGGTATCAGGGAGGGACGAAATGGGCTGGGTATTGTGAGATGCAAAGGTACGGTTGCAGGAGTTTTTACAAAGAACAGAATCAAGGCTGCTCCCGTTTTGGTATGTCAGGAAAACATCAGCGAAGGAGTTATTGAGGGATTGATTGTGAACAGTGGAAATGCTAACGCCTTTACNGGAGAGAGAGGAATTGAAGATGCAAGAGAAATGTGCAGAATTGTCGCAAAGCTCGCAGGATGTGAGGAAAAAAGAATTGCTGTTGCTTCCACAGGNGTAATCGGAAGATATATGGATATGGACTGGATTAGAAAAAAGGCTCAGAAGGTCTATTCAGGACTTGGCAGCAGCAATCTCCATGCTGAAAGATTTGGAAACGCCATTACGACGACTGATAAGTATGTGAAAAAGTCAGGGAGGAGAGACGCCATGGTAGCTGCAATTGCAAAAGGTGCTGGAATGATAGCACCAAACATGGCGACTATGCTCTGTTTCATCTTCACATCAGCCCGATTTGACTCAGGTGAGCTTTATGAGATGCTGAGGGAAGCAGTGGACTTATCCTTCAACAGACTCACTGTAGATGGTGATACGTCAACAAACGATACCGTACTTCTGATCTCAACAGCAAGAGAGAAAGTTAACAAGGATGTTTTTCAGGAAGCTCTTAACAGTGTATGTGTGGATATTGCAAGGCAGATAGCAAGGGATGGAGAGGGAGCAACGAAAGTCTTCGAAGTGCATGTATCAGGAGCAAAAACAAAAGAAGATGCGTTAAAAGCTGCAAAAGCTGTGGCTTCTTCATTGCTTGTTAAAACAGCAGTTTTTGGATGCGATCCAAACTGGGGAAGGATCGTTGCAGCTCTTGGATACAGTGGAGGAGAAGTGAGTGAAACGCTGAGTATTTCCATTGCTGGTCGGGGAGATGGTGAGGAGGAGGTTGAACTCGTTAAAGAGGGGATAATCATGGGAAGAGAAGATGAAGCCAGAAAGATTATGCTGAGGTGCAAAGAGGTCATAATAAAAGTAAATCTCCATAAAGGAGACTTCAGTGACTTTGCCATCGGTTGTGATCTCACTTACGACTATGTGAAACTTAACTCGGAGTACACAACATAAAAAACACGANAAGATGTAAAGGGAGATGAACAGGGATGCAGGACTTCAAGAAATTGCCAACAGTCCTTTCAGCGGATGAACTTGTTGACAAGCTCTTCAGAAGGGCATCCAGAGTTGGTGGGAGAAGCGCTAAAGAAAGAGCGATAAACAAGNTGTCCACAATATCCAATGTCTCCTCAGATTACTTCAAAAAAATTATTAGTTCGCATCCAAGTTATGATTCTCTTCCAGAATTTTATCGCGAACTCGTTGACGTCGTTGTAGATCTGAGAATGCTGAAAAAATCACTTGCAGCGCTGAACTGGGCAGATAAAATGATACAGAGAGTTATTAGTAAAAGTATATCTGAAATCAAGAAGGGTAGAGATCCGCAAATCGTTGTCAAATCCACCTACGGTAGAATAGCATCGATAATAGAGCAGATTGATGATGAACTCAGATTTCTCAATCAGGCTAAACAGAAGATGAGGGAGATACCTGTACTTCGTGATCTTCCTACTGTTGTTGTTGCAGGTTATCCAAATGTAGGAAAATCAAGTTTTGTGGCAGCGGTATCGACACTCAAACCTGAAATTGCGAGCTACCCATTTACTACCAAGAGTATTAAGGTGGGATTCACAGACAGCATCCAGATCATAGACACTCCTGGACTTCTTGACCGACCTCTGCATAAAAGAAACAGAATTGAAAGAAGAGCAATTCTCTGCCTCAAACACCTGGCGGATGTCGTCCTTTTCATTATCGATCCAACTGAGACTTGTGGTTACGAAATGAGGAGACAGATTTCTCTTCTGGAGGAAGTGAAAAGCATGTTTGAAAAGCCAGTTCTGGAAGTCTACAGCAAGGCAGATCTGCATAACTACCGGGACAGACCTGCATTTTCTGCAGTTACAGGAGAGGGACTGGAGGAAATAAAGGAGATGTTAATATCTATTCTTAGAGATCGAATTCAGAATAGCGGTGAGATCGATACATCTCGAGATGGAAATACTTCCAGTCAAACACCTCAAAAAAGAAAGAATTGAATATTACTNGCAAACATCAACTGTAATGGCCTCTTCAGGGCAAACTTCTACNCAGGAGCAGCACTCCTGACACTCATCGGGATTTGCAGGATAACTTTTTCCATCGTCATTAAATTCAAAGACGCCTCCTGGGCACACAGAAATGCACTCTCCACAACCTGAACATTTGTCCTGATCGACTGTTATCTCCACCACTGCGATCACCTCCGTTCAGCGAGAGTTTCCTGTGGGTATTTAATTTTTTTGATTTTGCTCTAATTTCTAAAGATTCTGGCAATCAGAGTGTTTGTAAAATCGGTAAGGTTCGAAATCACGGTAGCTACACTACCCACAAGATTGATTGAGTTCTCATCAAGCTTTGAAAAGAATTGTTCAAGCTTCTGACTTTTTTTGTGTATATATGTTTTGTAGGCAGTTGTCAGGAGGTAGAGCCCATTCACCATCGTTCGAAACTCAAATGGGGTTGAAAGTGATGTGGATAAGTCTGCTAACCAATCTCTGATTTTCTCACCAATCTCAACAGCCTCGAGACACCCGATACTGCATGGATAAAAGTTTGATGTGAAAAGAGATGGGGTGAAAAGTATTTTTGAGTGGATATAGTGCGAGAGCAGGGAATCAAAGTAACCTTTGGTTAGACACTCATCTACGAGATTTCTTTCTGCAGATTTTCCCGTTTCTTTCCCCTGAGCATAATTCTCAATGCAGCATTCTGGNTATCCGAGTATTTTACCCTCGAGCCGTATAATTCTACCTCTTCCAGTTGTGCGATCCACTTTACCCTTCAGAATTTTTCTCTCGATATCCTGAAGTCTATCCAGCTCGCTTCCATTTGATTTTGAAACGTAGACGTCCACACTGATCAGNAGAGGAGGAGTGCTAAGTATTCTATTGACAAAAAAGATTTTTGGGTGTATNCTCAAACCGAGTTTTTCACACAACTTTGATAAAACATTTCTTTCTGTTTCCTGCTTAATTGACCTTTCAATAACTCTTATCCTTGAGTACAACTCATTCACTCCAATCTCATCTGAAAGGTAACACTGAAGGAGATATTTTAGCTCAGGTGTAAAATTCAGAAGTGTGTCTGAAAACGTTTGCTGAAGCAAAACGTATTTACTCAATCCCGCATAAATTCTCGCAGACTCCAAGAAAAATACAGAGTTTTCAAAAAAGTGGTCCAAAAAGGTATTCCTGATTTTTGGGTCCATAAACGAAGTTCAGAAAAGAAAACTTAAAAATATGGAAAAGTTAACCNTCTGATCTCTTCTTCTCCATCTCCTCGAGATGTTCTTTACTCGTCACGTAAGTTGTTGAGCCAGATGACCAGTAAGCAGCTTTTCCTTCATTGATCAAGTCCTGGACTATCTTAACCACCGTCTTCTTGTCCATTTTGAGAATCTTTGCAAGTTCAGAGTACTTCCAGGCTTTTTTGCCGAGTTGTTCGAGAACCTTTTGTTTATCCTCTTCTGTGTAATCAGCCATTTTCTATCACCCAAAAAAATGGAATAGATGTGTTTTTAAGCTTACCGAATTTACCATCTGAACTGAGTCGAAGCCCTNAGTTCGCTGTAGAAGTACGGTGTGACCCTGTAATCATCAATCAGATGCTCTGTGAATTCGAGCCCGGTAAGCTCAAAGAACTTCTCCCAGCCTATTCTGTCAACCCATTCAATAAGTCTCTCGTGTTTGTTAGCGTGCTCAGCCCAGGTTGTGAGTATCTTCTTGATGTTTTCGACCAANGTTGGCCATCTTGGTGGTTCATTTGGGACCCACGGTACGACAACCTTCGAAAGTTCAGGACCTCTTCTGGCCTCTGACAGTTTCCCTCCAACAAGAATTGCTGAACCGTCGTTCTCTGGATCAAAGAGTGGCATTCCAGGACACATCGTGTAACAGTTTCCACAGTACATGCACTTTTCTACATCAACCTTAATAGTCTTGTTCTTCATGTCTGGCTTCAGTGCTCCGGTCGGGCATGCTGCAACTGTTGAGGGAATCTCACACATTCTTCTGACAGCATCATCATCAACGAGCGGGGGTGTTCTGTGTATTCCGACAATTGCGATGTCTGAAGCATGAACAGCTCCGCACATGTTTGCACAGCAGGCAAGACTGATTCTGCACAGAGCGGGCAATTTGTGTTCCACGAAATACTCGTAGAGTTCGTCCATCACGGCTTTAACAATTCCTGAAGCATCAATTGCCGGTGTATGGCAGTGAATCCACCCCTGGGTGTGGATAATGTTTGTAAGACCATACTCACCCTTGGATGCGTCCCAGGTTCCACCACAGGGGAATCCAAGTTTTTCCTGAACCTCTTTGATAACCTCCTCAATCTTTGACTCGTCGGTAACAAAGAGTTCCACGTTGTGTCTGCTTGTGAATCTGAGGTATCCATCTGAGTATTTATCTGCTATATCGCAGAGTTCTCTTATCGTGTAAACACTTAGCAGTCTTGGTGAACCAAATCTGAGGACATAAATTACATCTCCACTCTCTGCCACTCTCTTAATTACTCCCGGTCTTACGACTTCGTGATACTTCCACTTTCCGTAGTTTTTGGCTATTACAGGATGAAGCAGATCTCTGAAGTATGGTGGCCCAAAATCCGTCTTATACTCCTGAGCCATTTACATCAACCCCCTCTTTTCGAGTTCTTCAATAAACTTCGATGACCTCAATTCCTCCTTCTCGAAGAACATGAACGGNTTGTTTCTTGGAGCTTTGACCATTCTTACATCCACGTCCTTTCCGATAACCTTCAGGAACTCTTTCATACCTTTCCTCCATATTAGCTCGCCAACTCTCTCTCTGAACTTACCCTCTTCGTCCCACCAGTCCCAAATCGCCTCNAGCATCTCTTTGATTTCCTCGTAAGGCTTTTTGATTTCCACAAATGGGACTGCCACCCATCCGATGACAGCTCCTTCAAGGAATGGAGCTTTACCGCCAATGAGAATTGTTGCACCTCTCTCATCACCTGGCTTGAGCGCTTTGGGCATTTTGTTTATACAGTGCATACATCTTACACAGTTCTTATTGTCTATTGTAAGCTCATTTCCGTCCCACTTTACTGCTCCAGTGGGGCAGAGCTTAACCACTTCGTTTTCGATGTCCATCCATTTTGCATACTCTTTTACCTCTTCTTGGTCAATCTTAATTTCGTCCTTCCATGTACCGATTATTGCAAAGTCGGCTCTTGCCTTGGCAGCAACACAGTCGTTAGGACAACCTGAGCACTTGATTTTGAACTTGTATGGCCACATCGGTCTGTGAAGCTCGTTCTGGTAGGTCATTGTAAGATCATAACAGAGTTCAAGTGTGTCGTAGCATGCGAACTCACAGAGAGATGGCCCCATACAAGCCGATGGTGTTCTCAGGTCTGAACCACTTCCTCCAATGTCAAATGGAACTTCCAGTTTTGAAAGATCTTCAAAACACGGCTGCAGGTTTTCACTTCTCGTGCCAAGGAATATAATATCACCTGTCGATCCNTGCATATTGGTGAGCCCTGAACCCCATTTTTCCCAGACATCGCAGAGTCCTCTCAGAGCCTTTGTTGAGTAAAACCAGCCAGACGGCATGTTTATACGCATTGTGTGGAAGTGTTCAACCTCTGGGATCTGGTCGCCAAGGTCTGAATATCTCCCGATAACTCCTCCACCGTAACCCACAACCGAGACAATTCCACCATGCTTCCAGTGTGTCACCTTGTCCTTGTATGAAATTTCAAGCTGCTTGAGAAGACCTTCCGCACCTTTTGGCATTTTTATTTCCTTACCCTCGGCAGCGGCTTTCTGTATGAGTTCTACGGTCTTTTTGATTTCTTTAACAAAACTGGGCCACGGTCCTTCTTCTAATTTATCAAGTAATGGTGTTTCTGACATCAGTTCACCTCCTTTCAGCAATGGGGTGTTCAGGATAGCAATATATAAGAATTTCGAAAAATTAGAGGTTTTAGACTGCCCAAAACTAAAAGCAAGCTTTTTAATTTGCTCCATCTTCTGCGAATTATCGTGATGGGTAAGGTATACTTTGTAGGTGCTGGTCCTGGAGATGCTGAGCTTCTAACCCTCAAGGCTTACAGAATTTTGAAAAGAGCAGACGTAGTCCTATATGATAGGTTAATTGGTGATGAAATAGTTCAGGAACTCAAGGAAATGGGTAAAGAACTGATATATGTTGGGAAAAAATGTGGAGAAANAGGAGATAAAAGACAGGTGGAAATTAACAGGCTGATGGAAAAATTTGCCAAAGAGGGAAAAACAGTCGTGAGACTTAAGGGCGGNGATCCTGTAATTTTTGGCAGACTGTGTGATGAGATTCAATATTTGGCCAAAGTGGGTGTTCCATTTGAGATTGTGCCAGGTGTTAGTTCTGTTAATGGTGTTCCTGCATATGCGAATATCCCACTTACGCATCCCGAATTCGCCCTCTGCCTGGTTGTAATCACAGGAAAGAAGAAATTAAGGGTGGANGATATTATCCAAAAATCTACATTCGTTGTTCTAATGGGGAAGGAATCAATAAAAGAGGTCGCTCAAAACTTGATCACNCTTGGAGTATGTGAGTCCACGAAGGTGGCGATTATAGAACGAGGAACTCTCAAAGGTCAGAGAATGATCTACACAACTCTGAAAGACATTTTGGAGGAAGAACCGGAGTTCGAGAATCCAGCCTTAATAGTTATAGGCAATGTTGTCGAGTTCTCGAAATCAATTTGGGAAACTCGCGAAAAAGACTTGAAAAACTCTGATTAGATTATTCCTGCCTTTTCCAGCAGTGTTTCATCGTCGAGAATTTCCACACTTCCATCTGCTTCAATCTTATGTTCCATATTAAGAAGTATAATCCTATCTGTGAGAGACCTGATGATTTCCAGTTCGTGGGAAGCAAGGATGAGTGTTCCCGAGAAACTACTTAAAAGTTCAACGATCAACCTCCTCGTTTTGCCATCTACATTGGAAGTTGGCTCATCCAGCATCAGAATTTTCGGTTCCGCNATAAGGACACTTGCTATTTCAACCTTTTTTTTCTCTCCACCACTCAGTCTGAAGGGTGGTTTTTTAAGGAGGTTTTCGATATCAAACAGTCTTGAGTATCTTTTGACAGCATACTTAATNCTATTCTCATCCCAGGCGAGTTGAAGGGGCACGTATTCAAGTTCATCTTTCACAGTGGGATTGAAGAGGAAGTCATCCGGGTTCTGAAATACAACTCCAACCAGTCTTCTTATCTTTTCTATATTTTCCTTCTCCGGTTTCATTCCATATATTCTTATGCTACCACTCTGTGGTTTCAGCAATCCAGCCAGTACAAATATCAGAGTAGATTTTCCACTTCCATTTGCTCCTACAATTCCAACTCTCTCTCCCTCTGCAATTTGGAGACTTATTTCATCAAGACCCAGAGTTCCGTCAGGATACCGGTAAGTAACGTTCTCGGCCTCTACTGCGTAGGTGTCTGGAGCTGTCAGATTACCACCCACCAGAATGTAATTGCTGTTAGCATTGCCATATAAAGAGTGTCCAGGTGTTTTAATTTTCCTCTGTACCGCACGACTCTGTCTCCCCTTGCAAGCATTGCCAGCTGAACTCTTTCTCCCCTCTCTATGCTCCTCACAAAAAACAAACCCAGAGCTTGTCCCCCCATTCTCAAAACTTCAAGATGACTTGTTTTTGCAACTCTTCTGCTCTCTCTTGCAATTAGAATTCCCACAAGCTCTCGAAACATCAGCAGTGTGTATCGGTAACCTAACCACAGAGCCAGAACAAAAATTTCTGGAACCCGGAAGGATCTGAGTGCAAAAACAATTTCGTTGAATGGGGTTGTCATTACCAGCATTTGAATAGCAACGAGAGCTGCAATTACCCGGAGAGTAAACACAGCACCATACTGTGGGTTCTCCACCGCAAGAGGAGTTACAACAATAAATGAGAAAAGTGAAAAAAGCCAGATTCTCTTTACAATAGTTTTGAGGCTGATATTTGAGAGTTTTGCTATCAAAAGAAGAGAGATTAGCACAAAAATGACTTTAGGAGCATCAAAGGTCGAAACGGCCAGCACTATAAGAACAACTGTTCCAAAAAGTTTCAACCTTGCATCGACTTGGTGGAGAGGTCCTGTAGTTGCATANTCATGAATAAAAAAATTCTGAAAATATGTAGATGCTTCCTTTATACTTTTTTCAAGTAGCTCGTGCATGCCTACCGAAGGCGTAACCCAAAGCGAGGACTATAACTGTTCCGATGGCTCCAGCTATGAGTGTACCCGTGTAGGGGTCAAGACCTGGAACAGTGTAATCCGGAAGAATGCCCTCATAGATGGGGTGTTCTTCAAGTCCAATTACTGCTGCAGCATTTTCAAGCGGTTCGGAATATCCCACAAGTTCTGCAGCGTAAGCAAATAGTGGCGAAAGTAGGATCATTACTGNAATAGCAACAAGAGCCATTTTTCCAGCCGGCACTTTTTTCTCCATTATTTCCGGCTTCGCTGATGTGATGTAGGTAACTATTCCAGCAGTGATGATGCCTTCAATTACACCNAGAACAGCATGCCATACTCCCATCACAGGAATGGTCACTCCAAGACCATAACCAAAGGATGTTGAAATTCCAATTTCAAATCCGGCAAAAAGTGCTGCAAGTGTTATCCCGAACCATCCTGCAACAAATGCTGCGAGTCCTCGTCCGAATTTTTCCAGAGCTNTGTAAAAGTAATACCCAACAAAAACATTGACAACAGCCATATTCCAGACGTTTGCTCCCCATGCAGTGAGACCACCATCAGCAAACACCAGTGTTTGAATTGTTAGAACCACTGCCATTGCGATGGCTCCAGCGTAGGGACCAAGAATTATACCGGCAAGTGAACCACCAACGAAGTGAGCTGAAGTCCCACCAGGAATTGGCCAGTTTAACATCTGTGCTGCAAAGATGGCCGCAGCTACCACGCCAAATAGTGGAGTTAGCTTCTCTCTTTTGAGTTTATAGGCTGAGTATCCAAGTACAATCAGGGTGAAGACAAAGAACGCTGCCGCAACAGAGAGATCCAGATAGCCGTCCGGTATATGCAAACTCATCACCTCCTTTGTTACTTCTAGGAGCAAGAATTCACAGTTGTTAATAAGTTTTTCCAAAAAATTGCTAACCAAGAAGAGTGTGTGCGAAGATTGCAGCTCCTACAGCACCTACAATCTGTGGCTCCTCGGGCACGTAAATATCTGTTCCGAGCTTGTTTTCCAGAGCTTTTTTGACTCCAACGTTTTTTGCCACTCCACCCGTGAGAACGACTTTCTCTTTTATTCCAACTCTCCTCACCATCGCAGCTATTCTGGATGCAATAGCATCGTGGATTCCTGCAACAATTTCCTCTATTCCTGACCCAGACGCAAGATGGCTTATAACCTCAGACTCGGCAAAAACGGTGCAGGTAGATGATATTGTAACGGGCTTCTTTGCTTTAAGGGATAGATCTCCAAGCTCTTCAAGCTTAACTCTGAGAGCGTTTGCCATAACTTCCAGAAATCTGCCGGTACCGGCAGCACATTTATCATTCATTACAAAGTCGATCACATTTCCACTTTCGCCAATTGAAATCACCTTGCTATCCTGACCACCTATGTCTATTACCGTTCTCGCACCGGGTATGAGGAAAACTGCTCCTTTTGCATGACAGCTTATCTCTGTAACCGATTTATCAGCAAATTCAACACTTCCTCTTCCATACCCGGTAGAAACAATTGCGTTCACCTCATCTCTACTGATATTGGCAGCTTTGAGAGTTTCTTCAAACACAATTCTGGCAGACTCTTCCATATTAGGGGTAACCTTGATAATTCTGTACTGAATTATGGTGTCATTCTTCATGAGGACACATTTAGCCGTCAGCGAACCTACATCGATACCGGCGACCAGCATTTTCCAGTCCTCNCANTTACTCACTAATCATCTCAAGAAAGGCTTCAAGNCTCGTAAGTATCTGAGCTTCACTGAAAGCTCTTGGATCAACCATATCAGCTTCAATAATAACAGATGGAACGTCAATCATTTTCTGGAGTTCGTACTGCCCAAATGAATAAGGTTTGCAGCTTCTGTTTGAGTGGATAATCACTCCGTCAACATCATATACTTCTACCAGTCTGTTTATCGCTTCAGCCATGTGTTCAAGACCTATATTGAGATAAATGAACGTGTAGGTCTCAGCCATACTTCTGAGAATATCGCTTTTATCATGTGAAATGAAACCCCTCCAGGCGTTTGTGTAGGTATCAGCAACCAGGCACGCTTCTCTCTCAGCAAAAAATTCTGCAAACCATCTCAGTCTGTACCACACAGGTATATTATCCCACAGAAGTCGTATTCTCTCATTTTCTATTGCCGCTATACCGTTCTTCACCCTTTCTTCCAGTTCTTCTTTCATCTCTCTATAGAACTGGACTGGATATTCTGTTCCTCTCAGACACACAATNGGGGCCATGTTGATAAAAGCATCAAAGCAAGTAAGGGGAGAGGGCTTGTGCCGTCCCATTTCAAGAGCCTCTCCATACAACCTGACTCCCTCTATTGATACTTTAAGTGTCTCAACAAGCTTTGAATCGCTCAACTCCTTACCTGTGAGTTTCTCTAAAAAGTCTATAAGTTCACGAAGTTGATCTTCTACATACGTGACGTAACTCTCTTTCATCTCCTTTCTAACAAATGGTATGTCAAGAACAAAGAGCGGGACACGAAAGATGCGGCTCAGCACTTCGTACCACTTTACAACAGTATTGCAGATGTTATTGGCTGCAAGTAGAAAATCTGGTTTTGGTAACCCTCCAACTGGACTTGTACCTGCGTAAACGCAACCGATGTCGCATCTTGCATACGAGCACAAGTCTCTTGAGAAACCTTTCTGCTCAGAAAATTCAGAGTAGTGTTCCCCCATTTTTGCGGCCCCTATTAACGCTGCATGGTTTTCAGGGTAAACCGGGTAGATATCCATTGCATACAGAATCTCGACAGGAGCACCACTTGTGATCCAGCCCTTAACCTCAGCCTGATTCCCCATCATGTAATAGCCGCCCATTATCTGCTTCATTCTCTCTGAACTCCTTAATTTCCTCAACTTTGGCATGTTTAAACCTCCTCCATCAGTTTAAACTCATTTCATTCCGACTTTTGAGCGAGTAACTCATAAAAAGCTTCAATTCTTGTTCTGAGCTGTTCAAGAGAGGCTACTGGAAACTCAAGCTCAATGAGGAGTGTACTTTTACCCAGTTTTTCGAGTCTCTCCCTGATCTGAGGGTAGTCAAAGAAGTGTGGATCACAAAATTTCAAGAGAAGAAATATCACACCATCGCACTGTTTTGCCATTTCAAGTATATGGTTAAATCTCTGATCGCTCTGATAGTATTTTGTTGGGCATGGAGCTTTTCCGAAGTACTTGTCTACAAGAAACATGATCCCGTCTTCTACACTTTTTATCTCTGCCTTGTCAGGATAGTTGAAGGTAAAGAATCTGGTTCCTGTACACATGTCATCAAGAAGAATCAGACCAATCTCTTCAAAGACAGTGAGTACCTCCACGAAAGGACATACGCTTCCTGTCACGAGAACTTTTGGTTTATCTCCTGNTTTTAGTTCATCTTTTACCTCTTTGAGTCTGCCGCTCACNATTTCAATTGCTTTTTCCGGTTCCATTCTTTGGACATCGATTATGGTTTTGTAATCCGGTTTCAGACTGAAGAGTTGTTTCAATTTTTCTTCAAGTTCCTTGTAAATAAGAATGCTGTTTTTCAGACTTTCAGGTGTTATTTCTCCTCCCCACTCTGTGAGCTCAGTTGCAAAATCTCTGAGCTCTCTGAAAAAGAACTCCTTGCTTTTTTCATCAATTCGCACCGGAAATTCGAGGCTGTAAACAAGCATATCTGTGTTTCTCTCCCAGATGTCTGCCAGTCTCATAAGTGTATCACAAGTTCTGGTAAAAACAACACCCTTCAGATCAAGTTTCCCTTTCAGAGCAAGTTCAAGACATCCTCTCGCCTGAGAGCAGGAATAACTCTGGATATGTGCAGTTGCAAGACTGACAGGTTCATTTCCGGCTAGAAGTCTAATTGGCGTGAAACCTGCAGCATGNATGAGCTCTTTTGGGGTAAATGTGCAGAGGTATCCTACATTTTTCCGCGTGGAAGTAGGCATAGCGGTAGAAGTTCAGGACTAATTATAAACTTTTAGATTTTCAGCATTAAAAAGTTATT
>MTNC01000077.1 GCA_002010285.1 Archaeoglobus sp. JdFR-41
CTCTGGGTTCCCTCTTTCAGTATAAGCACAGGTGTACCCTGCAACGTGGCCATTCACATCACCTCCTTCTGAAATTTTGGTGGATAGGTGTTTCTATATAAAACTTGCGGTTGCAGTTTATATATCCTCGTGCTCTCCGAGATTCGTGAACGAGCAGATCAGGGAAGTAGTAATGAAATATGTTGCACTAAACGCTGCAAAGTATGGAAAAGCCAACGAAAAGGCTGTAATCGGCAAAGTAATCGCAGAAAATCCGGAACTAAAAAGCAGAGCTAAAGAGGTCCTGAGCATTGTAAGAGAATGCGTGGAAGAGTTTGAAAGAATGAGCGAAGACCAGAAAGCTGAGATTATTGCAAAGTATGGTAAAGAGAGGAGAGGAGAGAAGAGAGAGATCGGATTACCACCCCTTATTAATGCTGAAAAGGGTAAAGTCGTTATGCGCTTTGCTCCCAACCCAAATGGTCCAGCAACTCTCGGTTCTGCAAGAGGGATAGTCATCAACGGAGAGTACACTGTTATGTATGATGGAAAATTTGTAATAAGATTTGACGATACAGACCCAAGAACAAAAAGACCGATGATTGAAGCTTACGACTGGTATCTGGAAGATATAGAATGGTTGGGCTACAAGCCAGATGAAGTCATCTATGCTTCNAAGAGAATTAGCATTTACTACGAGTATGCAGAGAAGCTGATAGAGATGGGTAAAGCATACACGTGCTTCTGCAGTCAACAGGAATTTAAGAGACACAGAGATTCCGGAGTTGAGTGTCCGCATCGTAATCAGGATCCTGGTAGTTCAATGGAGATCTGGGAAAAAATGCTATCTGGAGAGTACGATGAGGGAGAGGTNGTTCTGAGAATAAAAACGGAAATGAGGCACCCAGATCCAGCAATAAGAGATTGGGTTGCATTTAGAATAATATTCGAGGAGCACCCCCTGACAGGAGATCAGTACCATGTTTATCCTACGCTGGACTTTGAATCTGCAATAGAGGACCATCTTTGCGGAATAACTCACATCATTCGGGGCAAAGATCTAATAGACTCTGAGAGGAGACAGAAGTACATTTACAGGTATTTCGGGTGGAAATATCCTGAAACCAAGCACTGGGGGAGGGTAAAGATTTTTGAGTTCGGAAAGCTATCGACGTCTTCTCTGAAAAAAGAAATCGATGCCGGTAAATACGATGGCTGGGATGACCCAAAACTTCCGACTATCAGAGCATTCAGGAGGAGAGGTTTCGAGCCTGAAGCAATAAAGAGGTTTTTCATCTCTCTCGGAGTTGGGGAGAATGACATATCAATAAGTCTGAAAAATCTTTACGCTGAAAACAGGAAGATTATTGACCCAAAAGCCAATCGACGATTCTTCATCTGGGATCCAGTTGAAATAAAGATAGTTGGNCTTCCAGAGGAGAGAGAAGTGGAACTTCCACTGAATCCGGTGAAGGGAAGTGTCAGAAAACTCAGGGGCGAGAAAAAAGTCTACATTACAAAAGATGATTTTGAAAAACTCAGGGGTAATACGGTGAGATTAAAAGAGTTCTGCAATGTTATACTGGATAAAAAAGCGGAGTTCACAGGATACGAGCTTAAAGAAGTGAAAAAAGGAAAGAACATAATTCACTGGTTACCGGTCAGTCAGTCTAAACCCTGTGTAGTAATGGGTGACAGAACATGGAGAGGATACGCTGAAAACGGAACCCATGAGGAAGTGGGGAATGTCGTTCAGTTCGAAAGATTTGCATTCTGTAAGGTTGAGAAGGTGGAGGAGGGAGGGAGTGTTCTGAGATGCATTTATACTCATCCCTGACCGATTTGTCTAATTCTACCAGCCCAATCTTTTAATAGGTAAGATTCTTCAGAATCAGTATGGAGGTTTGATGAAGTATGGAAGTTGATGAGGCGATCAGAAAAAGAAGAAGTATAAGGAAGTACACGGAGGAAGNCATCCCGGANGAGCACATTCTGAAAATAATTGATGCTGCTCGATGGGCACCGTCCTGGCACAATTATCAGTGTTGGGAATTCATCGTTGTCAAAGATCCTGAAATAAAAAGTCAAATAATCGATTGTGTCCCCCCAGTAAATCCTGGAAGAAAAGCTGTTGAAACTGCCCCTCTCATAATAGTAGCACTCGGTAAAAAAGGTCTCTCAGGGACTATTGGAGGAAGTTATATTACTGAAAAAGGTGACTGGCTGATGTTCGACGTTGCGCTGGCAACTCAGAATATCTGTCTNCAAGCTTATTCTATGGGGTACGGAACACTGATAATAGGTGTATTCGATTTCAAAAAAGTTGCAGAAATTCTGGGAGTGCCTGAGGACTACGAAGTTGTGGTCTTAGTTACACTGGGAAAGCCCCACAAAATACCAAACCCTCCAGAAAGAAAAGAGATTCGAGAGATTCTTCATTTGGATACTTTTGGGAACAGATATGGGTAGCAGAGGGCGAAAGCAAAATCTAAACATAAAAACTCAATCTCGCTGCAATATTGCGTTTAACACCCCTATGAGATCGTTGAAGTTGATGATGCTGTCTCCATTGATGTCTGCCTTTGCGTCGTAACTTCCTTCCAGAATTAGATTCAAAACGGCTATGAGGTCGTTAAAATTGATGCTACCATCTTCATTCACATCTCCGNGCATCCTTATCTGGAGAATTCTGCTCGTTGAGTTGCTGAGCCCATCATTATCTGTTATCGTTAGTGTTACTGTATATTCGCCTGGTGATGTGTAAATGTGTATTACTGTGGAATGATTTGTTGAAGTAAAGTTCCCGTCTCCAAAGTTCCANGTATAATTTACAATGTATCCATCGGGATCGTAACTGTTGCTGGCATTAAACACTATTTCCATATTTGTCTGGGGAAATGGTGGTAAAACTGTAAAGTTTGCCACTGGTGGATGAACNGGTGGCTGAACACTGGGGATTATATTGAGTTCGTCAAGTTCTCGATCGCATCTTGCAGCGTATGGTATGTACTGTTTGCTGAGGGCTTTTGAGATGTAGTCATCTATCCTCATCTTGTTCTCTCCAGTATATCCAGTCCCATCATCCACGTAATCCACAGAAAGAACAATTTTACCCGTGCTCTTGATCACATCGATGTACTGCAGTCTCTCGTCGGTTATTTCTGGTTCAATACTGACAGTCCCGTTGTACCACAGATCTTCAACACCTATTCCGGAAATCGTGGATAGGTAAGTTCCATTGTAGTCAAATTCCAGCAGTCTTTCGCCATTCTGAGGGATCACAATAAATTCGGGACTTCTCTCTCTGCAGTACTCAGCGATTTCAGCAACGAAGTTAATCATTCTTTTTGCTGCTTCCTCCTCACTCAGGACGATATCTTCTCCATTCTCTGGATCNCTCCAGTATTCAAAAACGTCCACTCTGTCAAGATAAACACCCGAGAAACCCTGTTCCAGTATCTTATCAAGATACTCAAAAACAATAGCCTTCCACTCTNCGTACCAGTACTTCACTGGGTAATTGCCCTCCCAGGCGGGATTTTCCTTACCCAGCCATGATGGAGGGCTTACATTCCATTCTTCTTTCCAGTAGAATCNGTAATCTTCTGCTTCTCCGATACTTATGTAGGCGACTGGGATTTTCCCAGAGGTTTTTATCTTCTGTATTTCATCAGCGAAATACTTATTTTCATCAGAGCCATCTTTGGAGTAATCAATCACGATTAACTGGAATCCCGATTCTGATATTTCGTCAATGTNAGCATTTTGNAACTGATAAGCCCAGCTTGCGATGTTAAGGAGATTTGAAGACTCCTCTTCAAGCGCCTGACACGTGATCAGACACAGACCTAACAGGGGCAGTAACAGTAAACCGACTTGTAATGCTTTCCTCAACGATCTTCTATTGCTTACCACCATTTACTTTGCGTACATTTCCTCCACGTATTTTTCGTAGTTTTTGAGAATTACGTGATGTCTCTTCTTGAGCGTTGGTGTGAGTTCTCCTCTCTCAATACTGAAGGCTTCAGGAATCAGTCTGAACTTTTTCACTGTCTCATATTTGGCGAATTTTCTGTTGACCTCCTCAACTATTTTNGAATAAAATTCAANGATCTTGGGATTCTTGATGAGATTTTCGTCCACAGCAACGATTTCNTCCTCACCTGAAAGTCCTTTCTTTATCACAGTCTTATTTTTATCGTAGCTCACACCCATTTTGTCTGCCAGTTCTATGAGCATGTTAAAATTGGGTTGAATGAGAGCTGTAATGTATGGTTTGCCATCGCCAACTATGAGAACGTCTGATATGTAGGGGTTCCTCATGAGTTCCTCCTCTATTGGCATTGGAGAGACATTTTTACCTGTATCGAGGACTATTATGTGTTTCTTCCTTCCGAGGAATATCAGGTAACCATCCTCGTCNAATTCTCCAAGATCACCTGTCTTCAACCACCCATCCTCAGTGAGTACCTCTTTCGTCTGAAGTGGTTTTTTCCAGTAACCCTTCATGACGTTGTCTCCTCTAATCAGGATTTCCCCATCCTCAGCAATCGCTTCCTCAATACCTGGAATTGGAGGACCAACAGTTCCGGGTTTAAATCTACCGATTGGATTCAGATTTGCGGGTGCGGCTGTCTCTGTAAGCCCATATCCCTCTATAACCGGTATCCCCATACCATTGAACATGTACGCGAGATTCTTTTGGAGTTCTGCTGCAGCAGAGCAGACAAATCGTATTCGTTGAAGTCCCAGAGCATTTCTTATTTTACTGTAAACGAGTTTGTCCGCAATGGCTCTTTTAATTGAAAGACTCAACCCATACTTTTCTCCTTTGCTCATTTTCTTTCCGCATTCTATTGCCACATCCCTTGCCCAGTAGAAAATCTTCTTTTTAAGAGCTGACTGTTTTTCAACGTTTTCAAGAAGTCCTTTGTTTATCCTCTCAAGTATTCTCGGTACAACGATGAGTCCAACTGGTTTCACAGTTGTAGCAGTTTCTAAGAACTGTTGAGGAGAACAAAAGACAGCTGTTGCTCCTCTGCTAACACCAGCAAAGAAAACAAGTCTCTGGTACACATGACTCAGAGGCAGGTAACATATACTTGGCTCACCGGGGTAAAAGGGAGTTATGGACATGACAGACATCGCATTAAATCGCCAGTTCCAGTGNGTGAGCATCGCACCCTTGGGCTCTCCTGTAGTTCCTGAAGTGTAAACAATACTTGAGATATCATCCGGCTGAACTTCTTTCCATCTTTTTTCATATTCTGCATCCGAAATCCCACTTTCCCTCCCGAGCTCTTCAACGTACCGAAGATCGACATCACTCTGATCCATCGTAATGATCTCAGCATCCACATTCGTGAGGTTATCAAGAAGTTTGTTCTCTGTAATCACGACTGTACTCTCTGAGTCATTCAGAATATATTCCACCTGATCTCTATTCAGGACACTGTGAACAGTAACCACAATTGCTCCGGCAGTCAAGGCTGCAAGATCAAAAAGCACCCATTCATACCTCGTATCCGCGTAAATTGCTACTCGATCACCTCTTTTTACACCAAGTTCCATCAATCCTTTCGATAGATTCTTGACTTTTTCACCAAATTCAGCGTAAGTTAGAGATTTCAGTTCTCTATCTTTCCAGTACATAATTGCCTTGATATCAGGGTAAGNCCTAACCACATTCCAGAACATTTCATTCAGGGTCTCTTTTCTGTCGTATTTCAACTCCTGACCCTTCACAATTCTCCGCATAATATCACCTGTTTAAAAATGACTTTTGTGAGCAAATATAAAACATTTTATCCTTGACGATGAGCAACCATGCTCAAAATTAGTATAACACTTACTGGCTAACTATTGATTAATCTCATAGCGTTACCAGATGAAGAGCACAGGAGTTAATAAATAGCCGAACGAAGAATTCGCTTCATGTTCCACAGATTCATCAGAGATGTCATTGAAACTCTGGGTGAGTATGGTGATGAGAGATTTATCAGAGAGAGTGAGCACGCTGACCTATCGACTACAATTGCCTTTAAACTCGCGAAAGAAAGGAAAAAGAGCCCTGCCGACGTGGCTGGCGATATTGTTAGCAATTTGCAGATTCGGAGTGACTACATAGGTAGAGTTGAGAGTGTAAACGGATATGTCAATTTTTTTGCAAGTTATGAGTTTCTTGAGGATACTATTGACGTCATTCTGGACATGGATGAAAGATACGGCGATTTGAACCTGAAAGGAGATGTTTTGGTGGAACACACCTCAGCAAATCCCGATGGACCACTCCACATAGGTCACATAAGNAACTCAATAATAGGTGATACACTCGCCAGAATATTCAGAAAAGCTGGCATGGATGTCACAACTCATTACTATGTCAATGATATGGGAAGACAGATAGCCATAACAGTTCTGGGGGCAGAGAAATTTGGAATTGGTGATGGAAAACCAGATCACGCAGTTTCTGAGGTTTATGTTAAGATGAACAGACTTCTTGAAGAGAAACAATCTCTGGAAGATGAGGTTGAAAAGCTGATGCTCAAATATGAGGAGGGTGATGAAGAGGTAACCACAAAGTTCAGATACGTTGTTCAGAAAGCTCTGGATGGGATTGAGGAAACACTGAAAAGACTGGGAATTAAACACGATGATTTCATATGGGAAAGCGACTTCATCAGGAATGGATATGTGGATAAAGTCCTTGAAACTCTGGATAAGCTTGGTGCNGTCAAAAAGGATGGTGCATGGATTCTTGATCTGAAAGATGTTGATAAAGAGGTAGTTCTCAAAAGAGAGAATGGTACCACACTATACATTACAAGAGATCTCGCATATCACGTGTGGAAAAACGAGAGGTTTTCAAGGTTAATTGACGTTCTTGGAGCAGATCATAAGCTGTATGCTTCCCAGCTCGGAAGTATCCTCAGACTNCTTGGATCTAAAGAGCCTGAAGTTGTATTTTTTGAATTCGTTTCGCTTCCGGAGGGGAGTATGAGTACGAGAAAAGGAAAGTTTATCTCAGCCGATGAGCTGATAGAGAGGGTTAAAGATGAAGCCAGAAAAATCTTGGAAGGCAGAGAAATGAGTGAGGAAGAGAAAGAAGAAGTTGCAGAAGCGGTAGCAATCGGGGCTCTGAGATACGATTTTGTTAAGGTAGCACCTGAGAAACCAATGGTTTTCGACTGGAATAAAGCACTGGACTTTGAGAGGCAGACCGCGAGCTACATTCAGTATGCTCATGCAAGGGCATGCAGCATTCTAAGGAAAGCTGTGAGCGAGGGGATGATAGATCTTGAATTCAAAGGGGAAATCTGCAATTTACAGGAAAGAAGACTTGTTATGCTGCTGTCGAAACTTCCATACTATATTCAGAGGGTTGTGAGAGAATTGAGGCCAAACCTGTTTGCCGAATACACTCTCAGCGTTGCATCTGCCTTTAATGACTTCTACAGAGAGAACCCTGTTCTGAAGGCTAAAGACGAGATCAGGCTACATAGGCTTGCGATAGTTGATGCAACTCGCATTGTTCTGAGAAACTCCCTTGAACTCCTTGGAATACGACCTCTTGAAAGAATGTAAGTTATTGGGAGTGTCNACCTTGAAGTGTAGCAGATGCAACAGGAGAGCTGTTTACTTTCAGAGGCATTCGGGTAGATTTTTGTGTAAAAGGCACTTTATGGAAGATTTTGAGAGGAGAGTCAAAGTAAACGTGAGAAAATTCAAAATGATAGAGAGTGGTGATAGGATAGCTGTNGCGCTAAGCGGTGGNAAAGATAGTGTCGCAGTTGCTTTTGTTCTGAAGAAGCTTTATGGTGACAGAAGAGATCTGGAGTTTGTTGCAGTAACTGTAGATGAGGGAATTGAAGGATACCGACCGCCGACGGTTGAAATAGCTCGCAAAATCACAAAAAAGCTGAATATGGAACATCACATAATTTCCTTCAAAGAGAACTTTGGTCTGACACTTGACGAGATGGTAAAAATTGGAGAGAAAAAGCCATGTACCTACTGCGGAGTGTTCAGAAAATATCTTCTAAACAGGACTGCAAGGGAGCTTGGAGCGGAGAAACTTGCTACTGGTCACAACCTTGACGATGAAACCCAAACGATATTACTGAATTTTTTGAATGCAGATATAGAAAGACTGGCAAGACTCATTCCGCAAAGAGTTCAGAAAGGGCTTGTAATGAGAATAAAACCGTTCAGGGAAATATACGAGAAAGAAGTCGTTATTTACTGTCTTCTGAACAACCTGCCTGTGAGTGTTGATGAATGTCCTTACAGTCACTTCCCAGTTAGAGCTGCAGTCAGAGATTTCCTTTATGAATTCGAGAAAAGATATCCAGGGAGAAAGTTCTCCATTCTGAGAAGTTTTGAAAAACTTATCCCGGGATTGAGGGCGATTTACCCGCAGATAAATCTCAGTAAGTGTAAGAAGTGTGGAGAGCCGACACCAAAAGATGTCTGTCAGGCCTGCACACTTCTTGAGGAGTTGAGAGAGAAAATCAAAAAGGCTAAGACAGATACTTCCAGTAGTTGAAATTTCAGAAACTCAATTTTTTAAAATAAATAAAGTTAAAAAACGGGTTCCAGCAGACTGTTAAAGTTTAAAACGGGGTGGTATCATGAGCAGAAAGGTTGTTGGAATTCTTGGTTCTCCGAGAAGAATTGGCAATTCAGCCAAAATGCTTGAAGCTGCTCTCAGTGCAATGGAGGAGGACGGTTTTGAGGCCGAACTGATATACCTGATGCAGAAAAATATCAAGTACTGCATAGGTTGCGGAACGTGTTTGGCAAAAGGTGAGTGCATTCAGGATGATGACATGGCGGAGATTAAGAAAAAAATAGAGGAAGCTGATGCGGTAATTCTTGCGTCACCCGTTTATTATCTGCATGTTACCGCCCAGATGAAAACGTTCATCGACAGAATGCTCCCATACGGCCATAGACCAACACTCGTAAATAAATATGGAGGCTCCATTTCTGTTTACGCTGGAGTTGGGGACATAGATAGTGTAGTACAGTATATGAACAGGGTACTTGAAGCATGGGGAATAATCCCCGTTGGGTATGTAACAGCCTTTGGAGTTATTCCGGGAGAGATTACTGAGGAAGATTTGAAAAAAGCCTCAGAACTCGGTATTAAAATTTCCAGAGCTGTTAAAGAGGGATTTGCATGGAAACCCTCATCTGATAGCAAGGAGCTGCGTCAGCAACTTATCAACCTGATAAAGAATTACGGTCATCTGCTAAAGGCAGATTACGAATTCTGGAAAGAGAAAGGTGTGATCGAGTAATCTAACGGGATCCAGTAAACTTTGATAGAGTCTGCAATTTAAAAATTGAAAATGGCTGTGTCGAGTCTTTCCAGAATAGACTGGAAGACAATAGCAACTTTCAGACTGATAGCCGGCATAGTTTTAAAAACGATGGGTTACATGGTAATAGCCGCAGGCATATTCATATCATTGAGAAGCAGGGAACTGGCGCTGAAGATAGTGGAGTTTGGAGTTCTTATGGTTATTTTTGGCTGGATTCTGGTCGTTATTGCTTTGAAGCGTAAGCAATCATAACATTTTTGATTCCTCTTTTGACAGCACATCTTTTGAGTACACGTACGCTGTGTCGCCATCGAGAATAAACAGATTTCCATTGAAACTTATTATGGGTTTATCAAGTTCATAGGATAGTTTCCCAACACTATCCAGTTCGTCAAGTTTTACAACCCTGTCAAATTTCAAATCTGAAACTCGAATTATACTTTTGCCATATTTTCTATGAAAAGATCTTTCACTTCTGGATGCAAAGTATTCTCGGATCTCGGATCTGGATACGTAGAGACTTGTAAAGAGACCAAGTCCGGACGTTCCAACCAAACCTGCGAAAATGAACTTAGCGTCTTTGACGGGCACAGGCGTTGTGAGGAGAATATCAAGGCTGGAATCGCGCTCCTTACTTTCCATAACTCTGCCCACTTGAGTTTTTTCTGCACCAATTAGCTTTATCAGTTTACCGTAAGTGACCATGGCACTTTGATTGAATTTGCTGAAAATCTTTGAATTTTCAACCTCCCCTTCAGAGTCGATCGAAACGAGTATCTTCAAAGTAGGGTCGCCGAAATCGTACTTTGTCTCCTTTTCGATTTTGCTCCACTGAGCAGTAATTTGGCTCCAGTTTAAAGGTATCTCAACCTTAAGCTCATCTTTGAACTCTCCTGAAGTTGTGTAATACTCCTTATCCCACTCTGGTTCTTTTGTTGTTCCGGTGAGTACCGTTATTCTATAACTCCCGCTGACATTGTTTGCGTTCTCAATAAAGTATCTGTAGCTCAAATTCATATTCTTCAGCAACGAGGTGTAAACTGCTTCTCCCGTTTCAATTGCATTCTTTTCATAAATCAAGTTGGGTTTAAGTTCTGCCCAGTATCCAATCTCTCCATTCTGAGTATAGATTCCAACAACCCTACTCACCACCTCACGCTCCGGACTTGTGAAGCTGAGAATGAGATAGTACCCTGAGAAGGCGACCATCAGGGCAAAAAAACCTGCAAAAGCTAACTTTACTTTTCTGTACTTCATAAGTGCCATCGCTGTAGGAGGTTATATTCTTTGCTTAACTTTGTTCAGTAATTCACTTTCTGATTTCCAATAACGACGTGTTTTACTGAATACATTTTCTCAAATGAAAAATGCCGTTCCTCAGTTTCTACTTATGNAAAAGAGTGAGCACAGCAAAATTCCTTTTCTTGTGAACAATTACCGAAGAAGGGCTCTACTTGAATATCTCTCCAAAAATGATGGTGTGGCGGATTTAGATTCAGCTATTTCTCACATTCTTACCTGTGAGGGTAAGGAAGGTGACCAACAAAACCAGAAAGTCCGTTTATGTGAGTCTCCTTCAAACCCATATACCCAAACTTGAATCGGAAAATATTTTGAAATTTGTAAAATCAGAGGGAAAGATNGTTCTTTTACATTTACCAGATGATATCAAAATGTACCTTGAAACAGTTGAGAGGGGAGACATCTCCTGGGGCATGTACTATTTCTTCCTTTCTCTGATTGCTCTGGGTGCAAGTGTTTACCTTTCGAACTTGTTTGGCATTCTTCTATCAATCCTGTTGATGATAAGTTCTGCAACAAATATATATTCAAATAAGATAAAAATTTAAAGACGGTAATGGTAGATTAACTTCAAANTTTTACCCGGTAACGTCAATTGAACACGAAGTAATTCCAAATAACTATGTCGCCTGGAAGCGAAGGAAAAATTGCAATTTGGAGGTGAAAAAATGTTAAAAAAAGCATTTGGAACGATGCTGCTTGCAGCAGCAGTACTAACGGTGCTGGGAATAGGCGCTGATTTCTCAGATTACAAAGCACNGAGAAGTATACACGTGGCAGTTGTTGCAGACGATCAGGAATTTATTGATCTGACCCCAATACAGCCATACGCATACATCAGTGAAGCAGGAATACTTGTAATAGACTTCTCAGACAACAACCCTAACTATCCTGGAGATGGTGGAACTGGAATAAGCCCAGCATCAGAGTACAACTTTGACAGTGTGTTTGGTGTCTCAAACCACATCTGGTCAAATGACTCGGAATATGGATATATAATTGTAAACATAACGTCGAGCAATCCGAGTGTGGAGTTGTACTGTAAGGAAGATCCAACAAATATTGGAGACAACCTGTGTTATGCATACAATCTTTTTGGTAATGTAGCGTATAACTCAGATTCAGCAGCACAGACAATTGAATTCTGTATCGCACCTGGTGCAACCAAAGAAATAGGAATGGATCTTACGGGACCCACTTCAATATCAACACAATGGATGAATGGAACGCTGACAATTAAAGCNGTACCTGATACAGGAGGTGTCTGTTATGGCCCATAAGCTGATGTTACTGCTGATCAGTGCACTTGTAGTTGCATCATTCATCGGACTGGGAGCAGANTTCAGAAGTTATGAAGCAGTTAGAGGTTTCAGTGTGCAGGTTGTGGCAGATGATCAGGAATTTATTGATCTAAAGCCAGTTCAGCCCTATGCGTATCTGAATCCAAACGACGGGAAGATATACTTTGACTTCAGCCAGCTGAACCCGAACTATCCAGGANAGGGTGGAATTGGTGTAAGCCCAAACACAACTTATGCATTCGACAAGGTGTTTAATGTTTCAAACCACATCTGGTCAAATGACTCAGAGTACTACGATGGTGTATGTGTGCAGGTTCAGGTTTCAGGTAACCTGGCAGCCTTGATTGACCTGTACTCACCTCAAGCAGTTGATGGAGCTACAAGCCCAGCAACAGCGACTGATACGGTAAACATATACCTGAATGGAGGAGAAGAAGCACCGGTTGGCATGGTTATAGACACGAATGGTAGATCAATGGGAACATATGATGGGCAGATATCAATTACAGCACATGCAGGAGTATGCACGGTTGTCACTTAAATTTTAATTTTTTAATTTTTATGATGTGGATTGAATGAACATAGTCAAAAGTCTCACCNTAGCGATTGGGAGTGTGTTTTTAATCCTTCTTGTAGCTGGTTTTATATTCGATGCACCAGNACTCTTTGGATACATTAAATCAACCAGCATGGAGCCAACAGTAGGAATGTACGATCTTATTTTTATAAACCCACTTGACAGAAATTTTGGTGAAGGGGACATAGTAATTTTCANAACAGATGATGAGTGGATATGCCACAGAATTGTGGGGCTGACTGCTGAGGGATTCATAACGAAAGGTGATGCGAACATTGTAAGTGACCAGTTCAGTGGCAAAAGACCCGTGCAGGCAGGCAGCATAACAGGAAAGGTGCTGACGTTTGAAGGGAATGTTGTAAAAATTTCAGGAGTTGGGAGTTACATTCAGGAAATTGGGAAAGTATTTGAGAGAAATAAAGTCATCGTGTTTGTACTGCTGATATCGGGAGGATTGCTCCTTTCATCCGATCTTAATCCAAAAAGTAAGAAGAAGGTGAAAAATGTATTGAAAATAAAGTACCGAACTCTATATCTCATAGTTGGGTTAGTATTAATAGTAACACTCACACTCGCAAGTGTGGGAACGTTTGAAACAAGAACTATAAGTTATGGAACCACTGCAGCCGGAGGTAAAAGANCTAACTGGGTCTTGCCCAGTAGTGAGTTTGTTAGAGTCATAGAGGTGGAAAACAGAGGCAGCTACCCGTACTATTATGTGATAAAGTCGGACTCAGAGAGGGCTGAAGTAGTGGGAGAGAATACATTTCTACTTTTACCCGGCGAGAGTGANTCTCTTCAGGTTATTATTTCAGCGCCATCAGACACAGCTCTTCATTCAGAGAAGATAAGAATTCTAAAATACGTCCCTTTGCTTCCACCTGAAATCATAAAAAAANTTGCTGAAATGCATGTTTTTCTGCCTGTGATTGCTGTAGATGCTGTTGTTGCAATCGTTATCTTCGCTATCTATGTCTTTGCGGNGAGAGGGGAGGAAATCAGAATAAAGGGAAAAAGTGTTAGAAAATTGAAAAAACTGGGGGTGTTTTAATATATGAAATCTATATTAATTGCTGGACTGATTTTTCTTGCAGCCGTGGCAACATTTCAGCTTAATTCAGATTTTGCAAGTTTTGATGCAAAGAGAGGTAATTACGTAAAGGTATCAGATCCCAGCAATTCGTACATCGGGTACAGTTGTGGAAACTCGGTCGTGCTCAGTTCAGGTGGTTGCTGCTGCGAGTCGGCATGTTCATGTGACGGTAATTCCAATCACAACTCACACAACTCACACTGCTCGAGTACAGGGTTAGCTGAGTACACAGTTCTTGAGATTAGCAACAACATGCTCCAGCCAGTAAATGTAGAAATTTTGCAAACTGTGTGGAGTGGTGGAAAGCCTGCTGGTCTGGAGTTTGAGATAGTTAACGACCATTTCAGCCTCATGCCTGGTGAGGTTGGAGTCGTTACTGCAATGATTGGAGACGATGGAGTTTCTGCGGGTGTTTACTATGCCACATTCGAAATCCTGGTTACATGGGAAAATGGAAGCGCCTTTATAATCACCACACCCTGCCCGTTTCAGCTTGAAGTGACAGGATCATACGGGATATCAGCCGTTCTTGTTAGCGGTAACATATCCGTTTCAACCCACACTGAAGAAATGTGGGAATACATGATCGTTGTTGAGGGTGGAGNCGACAGCAACTGCACAATAGTGGTGAAAGATGTCGTGCCCGGTGAGTTTGAAATTCTTTCAATAACCGCATCTACAGGAAGTTACGTCACGTGGCAAACAGGAAAGGCAACACACTATGAGTGGACATTCACACCATCAGGCTACGATACTCTTACGGTCAGCATTCGAACGAAACTGAANCCAGCCGGAAAACAGGAATTCACATCGCCAGGATATTATGATCTTGACGATGGTGCAGAAATAAAAGGATGTGGGTTATCGGCTAATAAGCTCACCGTTCAGGCCCACGATTCATAAAATTTAAAAATATTACTTTTTGAGAAAATCGATTCTTACAACTCCTGAGTTTCAGCACTTATGTCAGGAATTTATGTTATTCACGGCAAGGATTCAAGCATCCCGTTATATTTCTCTACAAAATTCTTTCCCTTCTCTGTTGTCCTGAATTTTGTCTTTCCGTTGTCTTCTATCTTCTCGATCATTTCTTTTTCGATAAGATAGTTGATGTAGAGCCTTGCAATTTTGAAATTGAGATTCGTCCGGTATACTATTCTGGTGATATTTACACCATTGCCAGCAGCCAATTTTAAAATTTCTGCCAATATCTCAAATCTTGATCGTTTAATGGATTTCATCCAATCATCTCCGTATTCAATTGTTTAATCAAACATATATAGATTTCCTCATATTATAACAACTATAATAACAAGAAACTTGTTTAATTTAAATTGTAACATGGTGAGAGTTTATGGAGCCAGATGTTGATTGGTTTTACGAAAAAATGAGACTCATCAAAATCTTTGCCGGAGAGGTGGGAGTNGAGGAAGTTGCTGTATGCCTGCCTCTTGAATACAAAACCGCTGTGATGGTCTACGAACTTTCTAAACATACGGATGTGGTTGTGTCGCCGCTTGACGATGAGTCCACGAAGCTGGCAGCTGTTAAGTGGCTGGAAGAACGGCAGATTCGAGTTGTCAGCAGAAAAAAGGCTGCTGAGAAGAAGTACTTCCTGGACTGTGCCGCAGTTTTGACAAGGACTGCCACCAGAACTGGAAAAGACTCAATAAATGTTGTGGAACTTACAAAAACAGGCGAAGACTATTTGAGAGACGTTATCAGTAAGGGCCACAGAATAAAAGCTATTTCCGTAGACAACTCTCATCTTAAAGGTTGGGGAGAGAACGTTCATGGTACAGCTTTTGGTCTGGTAGATGTCTTATCCAGACTGAATATCTACCCTCCCGGACACAGGGCTCTGATCGTGGGTTTTGGGAGAGTTGGAAGAGGGTGCGCAAGGATTTTAAAGAGTCTTGGATGTAGGGTGGATATTCTGGATGTATCAGAGAAAAAGATACTTGAAGCACTTTACGAGGGATTTGAAGTTGTTGATGAGATAAGTCAGGCAGACATTGTAATAACGTGTACAGGGGTGAAAGGTGTTATAGGCGAAGAAGAACTTCAAAGAGTTAAAAATGGAGCAATTTTGATTAATCTTGGTGCAGAAAGAGAAATAGAACCTCATGGAACAGTTCTGGCTGATTACGGATGTGTGAAGAAGTACCGGCTGGGAGAGAAAAGATTTTACATAGTAGCTGATGGATACGCCGCCAATCTTGTGGTAGGAAGCGGCAGTCCAATAGAGGTGATGGATCGTACATTTTCTGCTGCTATCCTGGCTCTAAATTATCTTAAAGAGGACTTTGAGGGCATCATTCCACTGCCAGGAGAGATCGAGAGAAGAGTCGTTAGAGCGATGGTGGAATAGATTACTTCCACAACTACCCTAAACCATTACCGATGAGTAAGTGACGAGTTTAATGTGCAATTATTGATTGAGCGGACCCGGCGGGATTTGAACCCGCGATCTACGGCTTAGAAGGCCGTCGCTCTATCCATGCTGAGCCACGGGCCCATGTATTTGAAGCTCTAACCTCAAGTATAGGATTTCCAGAGGGGTTTTATTAGCTTTATGGATGCTCATTGAGTATATGATGATCGAATGCAAAAATGAGAAGATTTTTATCAAATAATTTATGAAGAATTTCTGCATGCCCGCACNTAGAGTTGATCCATCAGGTAAAGATATGCTGGAGTTTGTCAGGCGGATATGCGAAGAATGCGGACCGAGACTTGGAGGAAGTGAAGCTGAAGCTAAAGCTGGAGAACTCGTATACCATGAACTCGAGAAATTCTGCGACACTGTTCACAAGGATTACTTCAAATGTCACCCCCAGGCATTCCTGGATTACATCTGGTTTACAGCGGGACTCTACGTTGCAGCCGCAATCGCATATTTCTCTGGATACTTCCCTATTTCCGCTCTGCTGATTCTCGGAGGTTTTCTCCTGTACCATTTCCAGCAGAATCTCCACTATGAAGTCATTGACTTTCTATTTCCTGAAAAGGAGTCATTTCATGTTTACGGAAAAATTAAGCCGAAAGGAAAACCAAGAAAAATTGCTCTNCTCTCAGCCCACCACGATTCTGCCTATGAATTTCCACTTCTCGGTAAACTAAGGAAGAAAGGGGTGTACTTTATTTTAATCACAGTCATAATAACCCTATTAACACTTATGCTGAGTATTGTCAGAAGTTTACCATTTGAGGGTGTTTCTGCAGTCGATGTGATTCAGAAACCCCTGCTGATCACAGGCAGCGTATTTCTCGTTACCATAGCNCTAACTCTCAGATCAAACAGAGGCGTACTTGGAGCGAATGATAACCTCTCGGCTCTTGCAGCAGTTATTGAAGCTGGAAAGTACCTAGCAAAAAACCGACCAGAAGAAACGGAGGTCTGGATAATAAGTTTTGCAGGTGAGGAGCACATGAGAGGTTCAAAAAGATTTGTTGAAAAGCATCACTATGAGCTTAAGGCAAAAAGAGCTGTGATGCTGAACTATGAGTGCATTTCATCGGAATACTTCCTCCTCGCCACAGAAGAAAAGATGTACTTCGTGAAGCACTCCAGGAGAGCTGTCGAACTTGTAAAACGAGCAGCAGAAAAAGTCGGAGTTGACGTGAAAGTTGGACCGCTACCATTTGCCGGATCTGATGCTGCTAATTTCTCAAGAAAGGGTATTGATGCTACTGTGATCTTCGGTCTGGAAAAAGATGGTATACCAAGATACTGGCATCACATTGAAGATACTCCCGACAAACTAGATGGATCAAAACTCGTTTATGCAGCCGAAATCGGGATACAGTTTGTATATGAAGTTGACAGAGAGTAAATCAGAATGTTGCTAACCAAAACACTTATGTAATTTTTAAATATTCTAAATCCTATGAAGCTGAAGTACAAAATAGGTTTCCCCTCTCTCTACTATCCCGAAATATCAATGGCAGAAAGACTCGATATTGCGGTAGAAAAGTTCAGCGATAAGATTGCCCTGATCTCAGCAGAACCAAAGTTTCCATCTGACTTACCGGAGAGTGTAACTTTTGAAGAACTGGGAAGAATAACAAAACTCTTGGCAGACGGGTTCAGGAAAAGTGGAGTGAAAAAGGGTGAACATGTTGCAGTGTGCATGCCCAACTCCATCGACTATGTTGCAACAGTTTACTCCCTCTGGAGACTGGGAGCAATTCCCGTGCCTGTAAATCCCATGTACAAACAGTTTGAGCTTGAGTACATACTTGGAGATAGCGAAGCCACATCCCTTGTTGTTCACAGCATGCTGATGAATAATTTCAAACCTGTTCTCTCGAAAACAAAGGTTCAGAGAGTTTTCACAGTTGGTAAAGCTGAGGAAAAGTATCCAAGTTTGAAGGAGGTAATGGAGGAAGGAAGCGAGGATTTCCAGAATGAAAAGATAAATCCAAAAGAAGATCTTGCAGTTCTGCCTTACACCGGAGGAACCACTGGAATGCCCAAGGGGGTTATGCTGACGCACTTCAATCTCATAGCAAATGCATATCAGATTTGCGTTGCTCTGGGATTATCCCATGCTGACACAGTCGTTGGATGTATGCCCATGTTTCACATGGCAGAATTCGGACTGGTTAACATAATGCTGACCGCTGGTTACACTTATGTTGTTATGGGTATGTTCAATCCGGGTTTTCTGGCTGAGAACATCGAGAAGTATGAGGGGACATTTTCATGGGCTGTTCCACCTGCTATAAATCTGCTTGTAAACTACCTTGAAAGCGTTGACAGAACCTACGACTGGAGTTATATGAAGGGGTTTGCATCGGGAGCGTGGCCAATAGCCCCCGTTCTGATTGAGAGACTGAAAAAGGTTGTGGCTGAGAAGTGCAACAATGACAGGCTCATTCACAATCAGGTCTGGGGAATGACTGAGGCCAGCCCCATGGTAACGACCAATCCAATTCTGAGAACAGATAAAAGTCACACTCAGGGCATTCCGCTCTCAGACGTTGAGCTGAAGATAATCGACCTCGAAAGCGGGAAGGAACTCGGAATAAACCAGAGCGGGGAGATAGTCATAAGAGGTCCGCAGATTTTCAAGGGGTACTGGAAGAGGGAGAAGGAGAATCAGGAGTGCTGGTGGTACGATGAGAAGGGAAGAAAGTTCTTCAGAACTGGAGATATTGGATACATAGACGAGGAAGGATTCCTGCATTTCCAGGACAGGGTTAAGGAAGTTATCAAGTACAAGGGCTACACGATAGCTCCATTCGAGCTTGAGGCACTGCTGATGAAACATGAAGCAATACTCGATGTTGCGGTTATAGGCAAGCCAGATGAGGAAGCAGGAGAGATCCCGAAAGCTTTTGTGGTTCTGAAGGAGGAGTACAAAGGTAAGGTGAGTGAGAAGGATATAATAGAGTGGATGAGAGAGAGGATTTCCGGGTTCAAGAGGGTAAGAGAGGTTGAGTTTGTCAGCGAACTGCCGAGAACTCCTGCAGGAAAATTGNTGAGAAGAGTGCTGAGAGAAAAGGAAATAAGCAAACTGGAAGGATAATTGGAAAGGAAACAGTCTAAGAAACTCAGTGCAANAACTCTTCCACCCTTTCCAATTTTTTGATTATCTCCATCTGCTTTATTGCAAGATTTCTCGCTTCATACATGTTTGTGTTTGTCACAATCCTCCCTGCTTCTATAACTTTTTTCAGCATCGGTTCTTTTCCTTTTGGAGCTTTTTCATTGAACAGTCTAATTTCATCCTCAAGCACATCCCAGTCTCTGTAAACCTGCTTCATACCCCCTCTTTTACCTCTTTTTGCAACGAATTTACCCTCTCTTTCAACAATATCAAGAGCAAAGTCGACAGGCTTCGCACCACTTATGGAGGTACCAACTCCAAATGCATCAACGATGTCACGAAGATTCAGAACGTCTNCGAGGCTTATTCCGCCACTGACGAATATTCTGACGTCTTTCTTCCCCCTGATATCAAGTTCCCATCTCACCTCCTCGATTATCTTTCTGAACTTTCCTCTTCTCGATGAAGGTGTATCGAGCCTCACACCATCCACTCTTCTTACATTCTCAACTGCCAGAATAGCTTCAGTTTTTTCATCAAAATACGTGTCAATGAGCATCGTTCTCGGCACGTTTTCATCAACAACTTGATCAAAACTCTGCCAGGCCTTCACCTGATCTCCAAAACAGATGATGAGGGCGTGAGGCATTGTGCCCATACTCGGGAGTTCAAGATATTTCTCTGCAGAAAAATTGCTGACACCATCAACCCCACCTATGTAAGCGGATCTTTCTACCATTGCTGCGATCGCAGGATGAACTCTTCGCGTTCCAAAGGAAAATACTTTTTTAGTTCCTGCAGCAAGCTTGAATTTAAAGGCTTGTGTTGCAATTGCACTTGCGTGGCAGATGAAACCGAGGATAGAGGTCTCATATCTTGCAAAGTCCAAATANCGGCCCTTGATTACCACTACAGGCTCNTGTGGAAAGAAGATTGCACCCTCGGGCATGGCATATACATCAACTGGTAATCCCTCCAGAAGATTCAGAACATCGTTTAAACCTGCAAAAACCCCCCAATCCGAAGTTGTTATCTCCGCTACCACTTCTGGATTCACGTCTTTTGCTTGCAAGACTTTTTCGGTCCAGATAAAGTACTTGTCCGTCACAATGCCATTTTTTATATCATCATCGCTTACAATGAGAAACCTCATTTTGTATCACACTCGCATGGCTTTTTTCCACAGCGGAGACAGTAACCAGGATATTTTTTTAAAACTTCCTCTTCAACGTCAACGCCGTAGAGATTTGCAAGACTTACAAGCCAGGCAAAAACGTCTGCAATTTCTTCTCCAACGTTTCCACCTTTTCTCACAGCNTCAGCAAGCTCACCTACTTCCTCAACGACCCATAGCATAGTCTTATCCACTCCCCTCTCCTCGTCCCTTTTCCTGTAAATTTCATCAATCAATCTCTGAAACTCCCTTATCTCCATCTTACCGGTACACCTCTTTTTGCGAGATACTCCTTTATTTCGGCTATTGATATCTCTCTATAGTGGAAAATACTTGCAGCAAGACATGCGTCAGCTTTTCCATCCACAAATCCCTCATAAAAGTGTTCAACCTTTCCAGCTCCCCCTGAAGCTATGATGGGGATGCTCAGTTCCTCACTCATTTTTCTCGTAATCGGTATGTCAAACCCATCCTTTGTTCCATCTCTGTTCATTGAGGTCAGCAGAATTTCTCCCGCTCCAAGTTCCTNAACTCTCTTCCCCCACTCAACAGCATCGATGCCCACTGGCTTCCTGCCACCGTAAATCACAACTTCATACCAAGCTTTCCTACCATCCTCAAGCTCGATGATGTACTTCCCCTTGGTAAGGTCATAGTTTCTTCTACAATCTATTGCAACCACTATGCACTGACTGCCGAAAATTTCTGCTGCTTCTCTGACAAACTGAGGATTCTGAACAGCTGCAGTGTTTATTGATACCTTATCTGCTCCTGCAGAGAGAATCCTATTTATTTCTTCAACGGACTTTATTCCTCCCCCGACTGTAAATGGGATAAAAACCTGTTCGGCAGTTCGCTCAATTACGTCAATCATGGTTTCTCTCCCATNAGGTGAGGCAGTGATGTCCAGAAAAACGAGTTCGTCAGCTCCCTCTTCATCATACCGTTTAGCAAGTTCAACAGGATCTCCAGCATCACGTAAATTAACAAATTTGACACCTTTAACAACTCTAACTCCTTTTTCATCCATTGTCACATCAAGACAGGGGATAATTCGTTTCGCGAGCACTTTCACCACCTGAACTTAACCCGAACTCATCCTGTCTATTCACCGCTCAGTACCTTATCTCAAAACTTTGAAAAATTTCGCCGTTCACGTATTTAACCTCGACCCTCTTCACGATCGCTGATGCAGGTCCCTTCCTTATAGCAGAAAGAAATTTGTCAATCATGGCTTCATCTCCACTTGCCCTTATGTAAACTCTTCCATCAGGAAGATTTTTTACATATCCTTTAATCCCGAGTTCTCTTGCAACTTTNCTGGTAAAGTATCTGAACCCAACGCCCTGAACAACCCCAGAGACGTAAATCTCCACAGTCTTCATTTCCTCACCTGTTTTCCGAATCTGATTCTTCACCTCTCTTCACTCGGCAACATGCTATATAAACTTTAGAAAAATTATGTTTCCTCTCCCCTTTTTCACCTTTTCAATTATTCCCCTTCTTTCAAGGTCTGCTATCATTAAACTCATCTTTGCTTCACTGCACCCCAATCTCTTCCTTAATTCTTTTTGAGTGATTCTTCCTCCCTCACTTTTTAGAATTCTAACAATCTCCTGCAAATCTTCCGGAAGATCTGAAAAATCAGGTTCTGCTTTCGTTAAAATTTCAGGATAGTCTTTGCGTTCCTCTTTTCTTTCACCTCTCTTCAAGTAATACAGAAAAACAAGGATCGCTCCAGTAAAAGCTGTTATAGCGAGATAATAGTACGGAAACTCATATTTCTCCTCATAAAGTACCTCCTNCGGAAATTCAGGAAAACTGGTAATATTTATTCCCATTCCTTTAAGATTGGGAAAAAGAATTAAATCGTATCTGTAAGTAACGTCTGAGGTTATTGNAACATTCTCTTTTGCTATCAGATTCAGTTCTGTCTGTTTTGCCAGAATCACATAATTACCCGGTGCAACTTCAAAGGAATAGCTCCCATCTTTTGAAACTATCTGCTGAATACTTGTGCCGTTTTTCAGTAAAGTNATTATCACATTACCGANAGGCTCAAGTGTTTCCCATGAGTAACTTTGGCCATATATTACAGCTGATTCTGCAGTACCTGCACAGATGGAGANAACTGCCAGTAAAACCAGCAGTACAATGACCACACTTAAACTCTGATTTGTNGATCCAGTTACCAGTTCAATCACACTTAAAGACTTTTTCCGAGGTAATTTAATTTTACTTAAACGGGATTCAACCACCATAAACTGAAATTCATGATCGTCAAAATTTTATCACCCAACTCAGACAATTTCCATGCAAAACCTCCGCATAGCTCTGGCACAGGTTAATCCAGTTGTGGGTGATTTTGATTATAACGTCAAAAAGATCGTTGAAAATATCAAAGAAGCTGAGAGAAGGGGCTCGGATATAGTTTGCTTTCCAGAGCTTGTTTTAACCGGATACCCACCAGAAGATCTCCTCCTGAAACCCCAGTTTATTGAGGATAACTTAAACGCACTTGGAGAGGTGATCGAGGACACGGGAGACATCGTCGCTGTTGTGGGATTCGTCGATGCAGAGGATGACATTTACAACGCGGCAGCCATAATACACAACGGAGAGTTAAAGGGTGTTTACAGGAAGATGTTTCTCCCAAATTACAGCGTTTTTGATGAGGAGAGGTACTTCCAGGCTGGTAAAGAGCCGAACCTCTTTGTCATAGACGGAGTGAATGTTGGTGTTAACATCTGTGAGGACATATGGTATCCAGACGGTCCAGGGTTGATTCAGAGTTTAAATGGAGCAGATTTGCTTATCAACATTTCTTCCTCACCATACCATGCTGGAAAACGGGATTTCAGAAAGAGAATGTTGTCAACAAGAGCTTCAGATTATGCTGTGTATATTGCATATGTGAATCTCGTTGGTGGACAGGACGAGCTTGTTTTTGATGGAGGTAGCATGATTTTCGATGGTGATGGTAATCTAATCGCTGAAGCAAAAGTCTTTGAAGAGGATTTACTGATAGCAGATTTGAATTTGAGCTCTGTGCTCAGGAAAAGACTCCATGATCCAAGAAGAAGAAAAGAGAAATTAAAAGTTGGTGAAATTTCAAGAATAGAAGTCTACAACAGAGTGAGAAATGCAAATAAATCAAAAGATGGACTTAAAGTTAAAACGGAATCACAGGATGAACTANCTATTGAGGAGGAGATCTTCAGAGCACTCGTTGTTGGTACGAGAGATTACGTAAGAAAGAATGGTTTTGAAAAGGTGTTGATCGGTCTGAGTGGAGGAATTGATTCATCACTTGTGGCAGCAATAGCTGTCGAGGCTCTTGGCAGTGAGAACGTTATTGGGGTTATTATGCCATCACAATTCACATCTGAAAGTAGCATTGAAGATGCAGAACAGCTTGCTGCAAATTTAAATATAAAAACCGTTAAAATTGGTATTTCAAGAATTTTCGACATTTATCTGGAAGAACTTGCTGACACTTTTAAAGGGAAAGAGTGGGATTCTACTGAGGAGAATATACAGGCAAGAATAAGAGGTAACATCCTGATGGCTCTCTCCAATAAGTTTGGTTACCTCGTTCTTACAACCGGAAATAAAAGTGAAATGAGCGTTGGCTATGCAACTCTCTACGGCGATATGGCGGGTGGATTTGCAGTTATAAAAGATGTCTTTAAAACAATGGTTTACAGAATTGCCAGACATGTCAATGAGAGGGCTGGAAGAGAAATCATACCCAAACGAGTTTTTGAGAAGCCACCTTCAGCAGAGCTCAGAGAAGGGCAGAAAGATGAGGACGATCTTCCGCCTTACTCTATCTTAGATCCGATTCTCAAAGCTTATATTGAGGAGGATAAGAGCTTTCACGAAATCGTTGCAGAAGGTTTCGATGAGGAACTGGTTAGGAGGATTATTCGAATGGTTGACAGAAATGAGTACAAACGCCGTCAAGCACCTCCAGGAATCAAAATAACACCAAGAGCTTTTGGTAAGGACAGGAGGTTACCAATAACGAATAGATACGTTCCCTGGTAGTCTATTACTTACTCCACTTATTCAGAATCACTATTTTAAAATCCAAGTCCTTTCAATGGAATCTCATCAAAAGTTAAAATTTCTGCATCATCTAAAACATGCAATGAGGATATCGATATCCGGAACGTCTTGCATCACTGTACTTTCAAATTTTCAGCCATGAAATCGTCCTCTGATATCGTTCTTTAGTAATCCTACGACACAGATTTTTAAGGCTCCAAACAAGAGGTTCCTATCCAGAAGGGAATTGGGTTCGCGTGGTANGCTTCTTAACTCCTAATCCAGCTTATAAGTGCTACTATGAAGGGATATGCAACAGAGAGAGTGATTGTATTGTGTAACTCAAATTTAATACCAATAAAGAGTACCGGATTAAATACTACCATAAAAGCGTCTGAGAGGAGATACAACTTATGGTGGACAATTCTTAAGAATTCGGAATCTACATTCAAATACGTGTACATATAGTAGTCTATGCCATTAACGGCAAAGTACAACACCATGTGAAGGAGGACCCCTATATAACTCTTAAAGACCACGGGAAATCCAGAAATTNCGTAAAACAACCCCAATTTCGATAAACCCATATACTTTTTTAACATCTTAGGAATTAAGATGTTACAGTTTCCAAAAATTCATATCACAATATTTAAAAAATAAAAANNTTAAATATCAAAATACTTCATGAACTCCCAAGGTGTTATGTAGAGGCAATACTGGTTCCATTCGTCAATCTTCAGTTCCATGAAGGCATCGAATATATGTGAACCGAGAACCTTCTGTATGACCTCGTCACTGGCGAGATGGTCAAGAGCATCCCTCAGTGTAGTCGGTAACTCTCCAACTCCAAGTTCTCTCTTCTCTTTCGGTGACAGCTCATAGACATCTGCTCTCAGTGGATCGCCAGGCTCAATTTTCTTCTTTATACCATCAAGACCCGCCGCAAGCTGAGCGGTTATTGCGAGATACGGATTACAGCTCGGGTCAACTCCTCTGTACTCAACTCTGATAGCCGAGGGCTTCTTCACGTACATGGGAACTCTAACAAGTGCAGATCTGTTTCTCGGGCTCCAGCAGATGTAGATCGGAGCTTCAAATCCCGGNACGAGGCGCTTGTAGCTGTTTACGGTTGGTGCATTGAGAGCTGTTAAAGCCTTTGCATGCTCCAGCAAACCGCCAATGTAGTAGCGAGCTTTCTGGCTGAGCATATATTCATCATCGGGATCGGCAAACAAAGCCTCACCGCTGAATGGCTCACCTTTCCACAGACTCTGATGAGTGTGCATTCCACTTGCATTATCCAAATACAGCGGCTTTGGCATAAACGTGGCATACAGCCCATGCATCGCAGCTATGTTCTTCGCAGCAAATTTGTAGAGATAGAATGCATCACCGACATCTACTAGTTGCTTTGGCTTGAAATCAAGCTCTACCTGTCCGGCGGTCGCAACTTCATGATGGTGATACTCAACCATCACTCCAAGCTGCTCAAGATGGTAAACCAGTTCGTTCCTGTATTCAACGGTTGTATCTTCAGGCGGAGCTCTGAAGTAACCCTCTTTAGGCCTGATCAAATAGCCACTCTCCATTTCACTGCTTTCTGGCATTATTCTTGGTGGACCCCACGAATCGCCAGCTCCTCCGTTGGGTGAGACCCAGAGATCCCAGCCAAGTCTCGTGAAATCAACGTTTTCAAATACAAAAAACTCAATTTCTGGGCCGAATATTGCAGACATCCCCTCGTTTTTGAGCATGTCTTCGTGTCTCTTAGCAACGTAGCCACGCGGATCGCATTCTGCTATCTCCGCACCCCAAGCTTCATACACATTACCAAACATTATGGCAGTTTTCTGTACCGGATCGTCTATCCATGGAACAATCTTGAGCGTGGAAACATCTGCCTTCCAGACCATGTCACTCGCTTCGATTGTCTTGAACCCTCTCACGGATGAGCCATCGAAACCTATTCCATCTTCAAAAGCACTTCCCTCCGTAAACTCCCTAGCAGGAATCGAGAACATCTGTAGATACCCTCTTACATCAGAAAACGTGCAGAGTACCTGTCTCACGTTGTTTTCTTCAAGGAATTTTTTCGCCTGCTCAAATTCACTCATACAATCCCTCCGTTCACGCCTTCATGGGG
>MTNC01000052.1 GCA_002010285.1 Archaeoglobus sp. JdFR-41
AAAATTACATAGTGAATCAACCCATAAATCTTTCTAATCTCTTCAGAAACTCGGAAATCCTTTCTCTCGACGTCGCGTAGCTCAATCTTACCCACGTTCGATAGGAGATCCCAAAAGCAGATCCCGGTGTAACAGCGACGTGTTCTTTCTTCAGAAACTCCTCGCAGAACTCATTGCTATCTCTTTCAACGTTCATGAAGATGTAGAATGCCCCCTTTGGTGGAGCAAATTCAATTCCGAGCTCCTGAAGTTTCTCTGCTATCATATCTCTTCTTGCCTTAAATTCTGCATTCATCTTGTGAATGAAGCTCTGATCGCCTTTTAATGCTGCAATTCCCGCGTACTGGACAAATGAGGTTGGATGGCTGACAGAGTGTGATTGCATCCTGTTCATTCTCTGAATTATCCACTCTGGAGCCGCTGCATACCCCAGTCTCCATCCTGTCATTGAATAGGTCTTGGAGAATCCGTTGATAGTTATCGTTCTTTCAGCCATGCCATCCAAAGAAGCGAGACTCAAATGCACACCTTCGAATATTATCTTCTCGTAGATTTCATCTGACATTACAAGAATGTCTCTATCAACTGCAAGGTCTCTTACTTTTTTCAGGAATTCTTCTGGATAAACAACACCAAGAGGATTGCTCGGTGTGTTTATCACAATCATTTTCGTGTTTCCTGTGATGTAGTCCTCTATGGGTGCATCCTGGAAATCCTCATTATGCGGTACCCAAACAGGTTTTCCTCCAGCCATCAGTATGCATGCCTCGTAACTAACCCACGATGGATCGAGCAGAATGACTTCATCTCCTTCCTGAATCAAACACATCATGGCTTCAAAAATTGCATACTTTGCTCCAGGCGTTACAATAATATTTTCTGAAGTCACATTGATTTTATTTTCAGTTTTAAGTTTTTCAGCAATAGCTTCAAGTAACTCTGGAATACCACGAGAAGGTGTATAGAAAACTTTTCCCTCCTTCATAGCCCTGTATGCTTCTTCCATGATGAAAGACGGGGTTACAAAATCCGGTTCTCCGACACTCATGTCTACAACGTCTTTCCCTTCCCTGGCAAGTTGCTTGGCCATCGTGGAAATTCTTAGAGTTGCTGATGGTTGTACAACTTCAATTCTGTTAGCGCCTCGCTGTATCATATTCTCTCAACCTCTTTACAAGTTTCACCGCTGCCTCCACAGCCCTCTTTGCATAGTCAACTCTTTCTGTAGCTGCAATTCTTCCCATACCGGGACCACTTATACCAAGAGTTACGGGCTTGTTGTACTCGAGGGAGAGGTCCATGATCTTTCTTGCAGCATGCTGAGCGACGACTTCATCATGCTCCGTCTCACCTTCAATCACACACCCAATTGCAACAACAGCATCCACATTAGACTTTTCAAGAATCCTCTTAACAGCAATAGGTACATCAAACGTTCCAGGGACACGAATTATATCAGTAATCTCAGCTCCGAGAAANTCTGCGTGTTCTTTAGCAAGAATCTCCATCATGTAAGTTATGTCCCTGTTGAATTCGGCAACAACCATGCCAAGCTGAATCTTCTCCATCTTCACCACCAAGCGTAGGCTATGAAAGGGTTTTAAATAGTTTTATGATGTCCTCNGATATTCACCAAAATTTTTCAACCATATATCCAGAATTCAAAAATATTCGACAGATTTTTTTGAGGAACGAAACTTTTAACGGTAAAATATATATGAGACCGAGTTTAAAGGGTATTCAATGGAAGCTTTGCAGGAAAAAACGATAACAAAACCTGCGACGATTCCAACCGGAATAATTCTACTCGACAGACGACTCGATGGAGGATTGCCCGAAGGTAGTCTGGTATGTTTGTACGCTGACCCCATAGCAATGCCAGAGGCTTTCCTGTACCAGTTTGCCAGCGTGGTTAAGAGTTACTACTTCAACACAAGCAGAGCCCCGGCGTATATTCTCCGCGATATGCGAATGCTCGGGCTCAGCACGGACACAGTTCATTTTGTGGATGTTTACTCCCAGTATTTTCTGAATGATTATGGGCAGTTTATAGTCGAGGACAGATACCGAGATAAAGAGATATTTGATTTTGTTGATGAGAACCTTTCAAAAATACAGGAAAATGGAGAGGAATGTGTTATCATAATTGATTCCATCTCTTTTTTCCTTCAATTGAATGTTGAGTGGGGGTTGAAAGAGTGGTTGCTGAACAAGTTGTATGTTTTCACCAAAGAAACAAGAAATCTTGCCTATATTTACCTGATCAAAGATCTCCACCCTACAAATGTTGTGAAGAAAGTCCTCGATCTATCTGATGTTGTGTTCGACATTGAAGCATCAAGGATGGGAGAAAAGATAGTCAGTAAGTTTGCAATTCCGAAGCTGAGAGGTAAACAGCCCATAACTGAATTCTTCAGATTCTATGTCGAGGAGGGAGTACAGATAGACACATCGAGAGACATTGCGTAATACATCACCAAATCCCAAATTGCTCAAGACATTTTTCGACAATTTCGGAAACCCTGTTAATCCCGTTTGTCCAGCTTGGAGTTTGTTTTATTTCAAAACCAATATATTTTCCAGTTGCCCGCAAAACGTTGTCATTCCAGAACAGTCCATGGAGGTACGTTCCCCAGCATGTACCATCCTCACTGGCACATCCTTCGTCTTCCAGAATTGGGTTTTTGGATTCGGTTACCCCCTTGTGTATTTCATAACCCCAGACTTTTTCCCCTCTCAGAATTCTCAAAATCTCAGCGTTCCCGGTAACTATTCTTTCAACCTGCTCTGTAATCTTCCGATACCTTTCAAATTTTGTGATTGTATCAAGCAAACCAAATCCCTTAACCCTCAAAAACCCGTGTTCAACGCCAAAATCTACAATTTCTCTTCCAAGCATTTGATATCCCCCACATATACCAATTATAACCTTCCTTCCTACCGATTTTTTCAACTCCTCCCCAACTTTTGAATTCTTAAGCGCTTTGAGATCAGCAATCGTATCTTTACTGCCGGGAAGTATTACAATGTCAAACCTTTCAATACTATCTTTAAGATGGACGAAAGTGGCAATCTGCCTCAATAGTTCAAAGTCAGTAAAATTTGAAATTCTTGGAAGTTTTATTATGCCAATACAGGCATCTTTGTTTTCCTCCCACTCTGATATATTTAGAGAATCTTCTGATGGAAATACACCCTCCAGATACGGCAACACTCCAAGAACTGGAACACCACAGAGGGTCTCAAGTTTTCTGATTCCTGTGTCTAATATATCTTTATACCCTCTCAACCTGTTTATTACAAAACCAGTAACCATTTTCCTGATGTCGTTTGGTAAAAGCTTGTATGTCCCATAAAGAGAAGCAAAAACACCTCCTCTATCTATATCTCCTACAATTATTATTTTCGGTTTAGCAAGTCTTGCCATGTAGATGTTTGGAATGTCTCTATCGTAAATGTTGATTTCAGCCATTCCACCAGCACCCTCAATTACAATATAGTCAAATTCCTCCTCGAGGCTCAGATATGCTTCCCTAACCACTTTTTTTAGCTGTTCAGTTTCTACAAAGAAATTCTTCGCGTTTATATCTTTCACAGCTTTTCCCATAACGACCAGTTGTGAAGTAAAGTCTCCTTTCGGCTTTAAAAGTACCGGATTCATTCTCACATCGGGTTCTATTCCGGCTGCAAACGCCTGATAAGCCTGTGCAATTGCAATTTCACCACCATCTTTCGTCACAAAAGAGTTAAGACTCATATTCTGCGCTTTAAAAGGAGCCACATCGTAACCCCTCTTTGCAAGAATTCTGCAGATAGCAGCTACGAGGGTGCTCTTTCCAGCGCTGCTTGTACTTCCCCCTACCATGATCGAGGGCATCGTGAATGCTTTCTCTTCTGATGTTTAAGTTTTTGTTAGTGACATCAAAAACAGTTTAAAGTGTTAGTGAGATGCCCAGAGATTTGTGCTGAGTTCTGAAAATTCAAGGTTGCGAATAATTTGATACTACGAGTTAAATGTTATTAACTTCTCAACCTACTACTTTCAATGAAACCCTTTGTTTTCATTAATGTGGCAGCGAGTGCAGATGGTAAGATAAGCGATGAGAGGAGGATACAACTCAGAATTTCGTCCGAGGAGGATTTACAGAGAGTTGACGAACTGAGAGCACTGTCAGACGCTGTAATGGTTGGAATTGGAACAGTAATTGCAGATGATCCCAGCCTCACAGTAAAGAGTGAGAAACTCAGAGCAAAAAGAAAAGAGGAGAGTAAAGGNGAAAACCCGCTGAGAGTTGTTGTGGATAGCAAGTGCAGAATTCCTGTTACTTCAAGGGTTTTGAATGATGAGGCGGAGACCGTTGTTGCAGTGTCCAGTTCCGCGGATGTAGAGAGGGTTCGAGAAGTAAAAAAGTATGCTGAGGTTGTTGTCTTTGGTGAAGAAAGGGTGGATTTAAAGAATCTCCTTGAATTTCTCTGGTGGAGGGGCGTCAGGAGGCTTATGGTAGAGGGTGGAGGAACTCTTATCCACTCTCTTTTAAAGGAGGAACTTGTTGATGAAGTTTTCATTTATTACGCTCCACTGATTATTGGTGGAGAGAAATCTCCAACAATATGTGATGGATCCTCTTTTATTCCACCATTAAAACTGGAACTTGCTCATATCGAAAAGCTGGGAGATGGGTTGCTGACAAGATGGCTGGTGAGGTACAGTGATAAATAAACGATGTAGGCTGGTAAAGTATATAACGGGTTGAGATGAGTTACATTGATGAAAGGATATGAGGAGTTGTTAGAGAGAGCCTTTGAAGAACTCTCAAAGAAGGAAATAGTGAAAAGAGAGAGATTTGAGATACCTGAAGCCAGTGTAATGAGAGAAGGAGCAAGAACGACGATCAAGAACTTTTCCCAGATAGCAAAGGCTCTCAACAGAAATGAGGAGCATCTTTACAAGTATCTCGTTAAGTCTCTTGGAACAGCTGGTTTTATAGATAATGGAAGATTGATTCTTCAGGGTAAGTTCACCAAAGACGAAGTTCAGAAAGAAATTAACGACTATGTTAGAATTTATGTACTCTGTAAGGAGTGCGGAGCCCCGGACACAGAGTTCATCAAAGAGGAAAGAGTCCTGATGGTTCGCTGCCTCGCATGTGGTGCAAAACATCCAGTGAGGAACATCTAAAACCAGCAATCTCCAATGTTTAGATTGAAAGTGTATCGAGTCAGGGGAGAAATTCTCGTAGCTGTTTGCGATTCTGAGTTAGTTGGCAGAACGTTCAGAGAAGGGAACCTTAAAATTGAAGTAAAAGAGGATTTTTACGGAGACAGAGAGGTTGGAGAGGAAGAGGTTAAAAACGCTCTCAGGAAGGCCACAATTGCAAATATAACCGGTAAAAGAGCGGTGGAGCTTGCAATCAGCATAGGAATCGTAGATAAAGACAGAGTTTTGAAGATAGGAGACTGTCTGCACGCACAGATGGTGACGATGTAAATTCCGAGCAGTAAACTCAAAAATTTTTCCGTTTTCAGGTAAAATCCAGGTTTCTGATTTATCCGAGAGAGGGCCTGAATAGGTTGAGAACTAAAATTTTAATTACCGCATAAACCGAGGCACGACATGTGTGAATCCAGAGTCTATGTAACTGGAAGTGACAGCCCCTTTATGGAGGATGTTGTGAGAATTATTATCCAGGGNGATAAAGTTAAAATGTGGGATATACTGGGCAAGTACGCCGAAATAAAAGGTAGGATTGTGGAGATGGATCTTATCGGGCATAAAATAATTCTGGAGGGATTAGATGAAGGTTAAAGTTGCTATAAACGGATATGGAACAATCGGAAAGAGAGTTGCTGATGCTGTGAGTCTTCAGGACGACATGGAGGTAATTGGAGTAACTAAAACGCGTCCGGACTTTGAAGCACGACTCGCAGCAGAAAGATACGGACTCTACCTTGCAAAACCAGAAAACAAGTCGGATTTTGAGAAGGCGGAAATCGAGGTTCTTGGNACTGTTGAAGACTTGATTAAAGAAGCCGATGTCGTCATCGACTGTTCTCCAAATAAAGTAGGTGCAGAAAACAGATCAAAGTATTACGATAAAATGGATGTTAAAGCGATTTTCCAAGGAGGGGAAAAGAAGGATGTAGCAGACGTTTCGTTCAACGCTCTCGCAAATTATGACGTGGCGAGAGGTAAGAGATACGTCAGGGTCGTTAGCTGCAATACAACTGGACTTACCAGATTGATATACCTCCTGAAGACAAACTTTAAAATCGGTAGAATTAGGGCCACGATGCTGAGAAGGGTCGTTGATCCAAAAGAAGACAAAAAAGGTCTTGTCAATGGAATTATGCCCGATCCTGTGAGAGTACCATCGCACCACGGACCTGATGTAAAGACTGTACTCCCTGACGTAGATATAGTTACCACCGCATTTAAGCTGCCAACTACACTCATGCANGTTCACTCACTCTGTGTTGAGCTGAAAGAGTCTGTGAGCGTGGATGCAATCATAGACGTTCTTGAGAGGGAACCAAGAATAATGCTCGTTTCCAAGGAAGATGGGTTTACATCAACTGCCAAAGTGATTGAATATGCGAGAGAACTGAGAATGAGATACGACCTCTTTGAAAATGTTGTCTGGAGAGATTCAATAGCGATTGACGGAAATGATCTGTTTATTACTCAGGCAGTTCATCAGGAGGCAATTGTTGTTCCAGAGAACGTTGATGCAATCAGAGCTATAATGGAACTGAGTGACAGAGACGGAAGTATAAGCAAAACAAACAGGACTCTGGACATAGGAAGGTGGTCTTGAGTTTTAAGCCATGAAAGTAATTGTGGAGAGGGTCGACACCTACTCCGACCTTAAACCCTTCATTAAAAGGGTTTTTGATTTTTTCAAACCTGACCTGAATGAGGCCTATATTAAACCAAATTTTTTGAAGTTTGATCGTCCCGAAAACGGATGTATAACCCACCCAGAAGTTGTTAAGACTATCCTCGACGTCTTAAGTGAGTTAGGAGTAAAAAGCACAGTGGTAGAGGGAGGGTTTTACAGGGATTCAGCGGAAAAATGCTTTCAGGCTTTTGGTCTTCACAGGTATGCAGAATGTATAAACCTCAACCGGGATGAGTTTGTGAAAATTGATGTGGATGGAGAAGCTTTGACTGAAATTAAGGTTGCCAAAACGTCTCTCAAGATTGCCAGAGGAGAGATGAAGTTTATATCAGTTCCTAAAATGAAAGTGCACCATCTTACAAAGGTCACTCTGAGCATAAAGAACAACATGGGTTTTCTCAAAAAACCGGCAATTTACATGCATCCGAACATTCACAAAAAGCTTGTTGATCTCCTGAGGGTTTTTAATCCATCTCTTGTAATCATTGATGGTATAACAGGTGGAGAAAGATCTGAGTCGAGAACAAAGCCCGTTCAGCATGGAGTTATGATAGCNAGTAATAGTGGCATCGCAGCTGATGCTGTCGCTGCAACACTTATGGGTTTTGAAGTAAAAGAGGTTCCACATATTAGATTTGCAGCAGAAAAATTTGGAATCGAAATGAACAATATAAAAATTTATGGAGATACTGAGAATTTGAGAAAGAAGTACTCATTATCAGCGTTTAGCAGATTTCTGGGCTCTGTTGGGATATAGAGAGACTCGACTCAATCTTTGCGGAGTACAAAACTCAACGATTTATTGTTAGCTACTTAGAATAAATCCCCAGGAATGTTAATTTCGACCAAAAATTTTAATTAGTTTAATCTCCAAACTTAGTATTGGGGTGCCGGTGCATCGGTATCAGTTATCCCGCCGTCACCGCAGTAATGTTTTTTATCGGCACCCCCCTATTCTACCAGTACAGCGTTAATAACNCCCTCTTGACTCGGTCTGTTTGTAACCCTTGCTTTTCCAATATCTGTCAGAATTATAGCTCCCTTTGTCACAACATTCCTTCTGGCATAGTGAACATGGGCGGGATTCTCAACTACACTTTTAATCACCGCTCTAACCACTTTCCTCTGACGGGGATCATAAACATTGGCATACATATCTGAAAATAGTTTGAGCTTGAATCCTCCACCTCTTACTCTTACCTTTTTAATCTTCCTCTCTCCAATCAGTGTTTCAACCTGTTCTCTTCCCATCTCGTATTTTCTCTTCTTTCTGAATGGTCTAAGCAATTTTCCTGTATAGCGCCTTCTGCTTCTTCCCTGCCAGATCATACACTCAATCACATTGGCTACGCTTTAAAAGGTTTTACTAAAAAATCTGAAAAATTAAAAATTTAATTCTGGATATGAATTGATATTTGGTGAGTTATAACCAACCAGATACGGTTCCCAAAAATGTTTATATCTTGCCCAAGATACTCTTCTGGGGGGAGCGGCGGTGGGCGGCTTACCGAGAGGAGGAAAGTCCCCCCACCACAAAAGGCGAGGCTCCGCAAGGGGCTATGCCGAGAGGCATGGCTCCGGCACAGAAACGATACCCGCGCGGGGAAATGCGATGAGTCCGAAAGGATGAGATCACCCGTAGCGGGGTGAAACGTGCCGACCTCGCCGGTGCAAGGTGCTTGCCGCTTAGACTGATGCCGCCAGAACAGAAGGGGGCTTACGGCCGCCACTCCCCTCCTCGCTATTTTTCAAGGAAAACGATGTTAGAATTAGAAAAGGGATATAAAAAATAAAATAACTCAGTCCTCTATTTTTTCGAACTCATCTTTGCTTGCTCCACAAACCGGGCAGACCCAGTCATCTGGCAGGTCATCCCATTTTGTACCGGCAGGAATATCGCTGTCAGGGTCACCTTCATCTTCATTGTAGATATATCCACAAACCGTGCATTGATACTTCGCCATTGTGACACCTCTCCACTACGACAAATTTTCACCATCTTCAATTATATAATTTTCCGTGTCACTCAATTTCTTTCATAACCGTAACAGCATCTTCCACAACCTGTACCTCCGCATATCCAGTGGTTACAGGATTTCCATCACACGAAATGACTTCATCAGAACAAATGACTACAACTTCATCATCAAAACTCATCGTGGAGGTTATTATAGGCTCAATTCTCCGAACCTCGTCTTTTGTATAAGTGGATACTATTACTCCTTCACTGACGCACGCTATCACACCTTTAAAACCAAGAAACGTGGATAGAGAAACTCCCCCTGTAATTCCCCTCCCGAGAAACCTGTCATCCAGCAGAGAAATAAACACGTTCCCAAACNTACCCTCAATTACTCTTCCACCAACCTCAATTCTTGCTTTAAACTTTCTTGGAAGTGCAACTGTTTTCTTCCCTCTCATAAAACTTCTGGCATCGACCTGTACCCTCTTACCATCAACTGTTGCGAGAATCGTCGAACCCACAACAACATCGTTAAATGCTATTCTTCTATCATCTTCAGTTCTCAGTTCAAGCCCTCGAACTTTCACCTTTTTGAGTTGGTTAGGCTTAAAATCAGGTTTGCACAAAACAGGACTAACGTTTGTCGTCCCTGTTCCTATGCATAGCAGAGGAGTTTCGGGTCTTACTGAGGCTGCATCACTCATGGTTCCGTCACCTCCAAAAATAAGTATCAGATCTGCGTTTCCATCCAGTTTTCTCACAAGTTCAGTCGTGTCGGTTCTGTCTCTTTTTACTCTAACAGGTACCTCTTTAATTTTAAAACCCTGAACTCCAACATTCACAGCTTTAGTGGAAGTTAGAATTAGATCGGGATTTAGTTTTCTGACGACAGAATTGATCAGATCTATTTTATCTCGCGTGAGTCCACCTCCTGCAGTTGGGTTGATCACCAGCCCAAGTTTCATAGTGAATTCTATGATTTATCTAATTTAGCTTCTTTCGCAACTTCAAGCAGGTCATTTCGAATTCTTACCTTTTTGTACAGTACTGCGAAGATCAGGACCCCTGAGGCCAGAAGTACAATCTTGTAAGTGATATCTATCACCAGAAACAGAACGGCTGCCGACAGAATTCCTCCCAAGAATCCAAACATTGACGGAGGACTCACTTTTCCAGGCAGCAGACCATCTTTTGACAGTTTGTAAGCTCCGAGCAGAACAATGGAGAACTGAAGTGTCATTCCAAGATTTAACACTGCACCAAGCTGAAGCAATGACACATTCAGTATTACGGGTATGAGTGCGATCAAATAGGATAGAATGAGAGCATTATGTGGNGTTCTGTACCTGTCGTTGACCACAGAGAGAAGTTTTGGGAACACTCCATCCTGTGAGAGCACAATCACATTTCGGCTGATGATTGTAAAAACCGCATTTATTGTAGTGAAAATTGCAAGGATAGCTGCAAGTACCCAGATTACTAAAAGCTGCTCGGACATGAATCTGGACGCAGCTTCAACAAGAGTCTTTCCAACAAGCATACTCGCAGGTGTCGTTCCCAGGGCAACAATTTCAACCAGCAGAGTTATCAGAAAAACCGTACCGATTGCAATCGGTAATCCAATTCTGTATGCTCTACCCGGTGCTCTGATTTCACTTCCAAGGTCAATAACCCACAGTCCACCGGCACATAAAGTGAAAAGAAGACCTGAGGCTATAACTGTCCCGAGAACCCCCATCGGTGATTGAAGCTGCAGGTTTTTAACGTCTATTTTGTAAACTCCGGCCAGAATAAACACCAGAATACAGGAAATCAGAATGAAAGTCAGTAGAAATTGAGAGAAGGCTGTGGGTTTAATCCCAACAATATTTATCACAAGGCACAGTGTGAGTATGGCAACACCCCAGAAGATTGGATCTACAGCGGGAAGAAGGGCGCTGAGATACTTTCCAGCTGCGAGGGCGTAAAGGGGAAGTCCACCAATCCACATACATATACCTATAATAATTGTAATTGTTGCGGAAAGGTACGGATTGGCGTATTTTCCGTANCTGTANCTCCCAGCAGTTACCGGGAAATAAGATGCCATGTAGGAATAGGGTATGAGAGCTGCTCCAAGAATCGCAATGGAGAAAAGCTGGGAAAGTAATAGAGTTGTGCCGGCGACTTTCGCAGCAACATTAACGAGAACAAAAATCGCACCCCCTATGTTCAGACCAATACTGAAAAATACAAGTTCAAGAAGAGACACTTCCCGTTTCAGTTTCTTTTCGGGTTGCTCGGTCCGCATTTTCACACCATTCCAACTATCTCAGTTGAAGGATCTCTCTGGCCTCGTCAACACTTGCAACCTCCCGTCCAAGTTCCCTTATGATCCTGATGATCTTTTCAACCAGCTCCACATTACTCTTCGCCAGAACACCCTTGGAAACATGTAAAACGTCTTCCATACCAACTCTCACACAGTCGCATCCCAGTATCAAACCCAGTGTTTGAAGTGGGAAGCAGTTGCGACCAATAGCGACAGGTTGCCAGCCTGCATTGGGGAAGAGCTTTCCTCCCTCCTCGACTATGTGAATCATCTGCTTTGCAGTCGCTGGCTGACCGCCTCTGATGCCGAACACATAACTCATATGTGGGGGATTTCTTCTTATTTCGGGAATTTCTTCTGAAAGGTAATAAGCGTTGTAGAGATGCGAGACATCGTATATTTCAAATTCAAGCCCTATTTTTCTTTTAAAAGCACCTTCTATCAACTTTTTATTAAAATCTGGTGGATTGGGGAACGTCATCGTTACTCCCTCAGCGGTGAAATCAAACGTCCCCAGGTTAACTGTAACCATGTCTGGTTTTGGGTCAATATCCAGAATCTTCAAACGCTGTTCGAGAGACGGAAGCTTTAAGGTGCCATTGGAGTCCACATAAGGTCCGAGGCCCCCTCCTATCTGAGTTATAATGTCGCATTCTTCTTTTATTCTTTTGACAAGATGGTTGTAAGACTCCATGTCGGGCGATGTGAGGCCCGTCTTTGGATCGCGGGCATGAATGTGGACTATCGATGCCCCCGCTTCATAACACCGAACAGTTTCCTTCACAAAGTCGTCAGGAGTTAATGGGAGATAGGGGCTTTTCCATGGGGCAGTAACAGAACCGATAGGAGCAACACAGACAATGACTTTGTCATCATCCATAAAATTGGTCATTATTAAGATATATATTTGTTATGCCAATTAATGCTTAGAAAATGAGANTCCAGTGAGTACCANGTAGCATTCTTTCACCTCTATTTCTGCCAACCCTTAAAAAGTTTTCAATGAACAATCAAATATGAACAAAATTGGAGTTGTTGGCGCTGGTGTAATGGGCACCGATATAGCTGCTCTCTTTTCGAACGCGGGATATAGTGTGACTCTCATTGACATAAGTGATAAAGCGCTTCAAAAGGCAATGGCGAGAATTAAAAAAGAATCAGTTAAGCTACTGCTAAATGATGGGCAGCTCCGTAATCCAAATCTCGACAGAAACGTGTTCTGTTCGACTCAGATAGAGGACTTAAAGGAGTGCTTTTTTGTAATTGAGACAATAAAAGAGTCTCTTGAGGATAAAATCAGGGTGATGAAGGAAATCGAGAAAAATGTCCCTGATAGCACAGTTATAGGGACAAACACATCTTCTTACATGCCAAAGGAGATTGCTCGTGAAATGAGTCATCCAGAAAGACTCGTACTATTTCACTTTGCAAATCCGCCCATCCCGAGGAGAGTGATTGAAATAGCTGGGGAGAGGGCTGATGCAAGTGTCATCAATACTGCTTCACATATGGCTCAAGAAATTGACAAAAAACCATTTATACTTAAAAAAGAGTCCAGAGGGCACGTAATGAGCAGATTGAGGGCAGCATTGCTTGTAGCTTCATCTCTGGAGTCTCACTTTTCAGGAGCAAATCCAGAAGAGGTGGATGTATCTCTCAAAAAATTCGGTTTCGAAAGAGGTGCCTTTGAACTGTGCGACATGATCGGACTCGATGTTGTTATGGCAGTTCACAGAAATTTGAAAGAATTTTATGGCGAAAGGTTCAACTTACCAAAAGACCTGGAGACAAAACTTGAAGAGATGGTTAAATTGGGTAAACTGGGTCGGAAAACCGGTGCTGGCTTTTACAGATGGAAAAACGATAAGCCAGAACTCAGCACTGTTGAATCTAAAAATGATGTCAACGTGATGCCGATCCTAACTTCTGTTATAAATGAGGCATTCAGGATACTTCAGGATGGAATTGCAGATGAAGAAACAATTAATGCCATAAGTAAGCTGGGAAGCGGAACCAGTATGGGCGTTTTTGATCTTGCTGGAATGCTGGGGCCGTCGAACATTTTTGAACTCCTCCACAAACTTTATTCTGACAGGTCTTTGGAGTTTTATCAACCCTGCGAGTTGTTAGTGGAACGCTCTAAACGATGATAGGCTTCGAAATTCTTATTTCAACTTCAAGTCCCATTTCCATTTTTTCTTTCAGACTGTAAAGATCACTCATGCCAGGCGGTTTTATGTTCAGTTTGTACTCCCTGCCAAGGAGCCNGTACTTTCGCTCACCAAATCTGTGATAGGGTATAAGTTCAAACTTTCCAACTCCTTTTTTGGAGAGCAGTTGAACGGTTTCAGTTAACTCCTCTTCTGACGAGAAGTTTACTCCCATGATAAGTGGTATTCTTACAATCAGATCTATCTCATGTTTTCTTTGATGCTCCATCACAAGCTCAAGGTTTTTCAGAATGGGTTCCACTGGTACGCCTGTTAGTTTCAGATGTTTTTCAGGTTCAAGTGTCTTTATATCGTAAAGAATTATGTCCACANATTTCGCTGCTTTTTGCAAAATTCTACTTTCTGCAAAGCCAGATGTGTCCAGACATACGTTAATCCCATGGAGTTTCAAATTTTTTAAAAGCTCAAAGAGAAAATCAGGTTGAGATAGTGGCTCTCCTCCCGAAATTGTAGCACCGCCTCCGGTAAATTCGTAAAAAACCCTGTCTTTAAGAATTCTTTCCACAACTTCTTCCACTCTCATCCACTTTCCGCAGATGCTGATAGCTTTGCTGGGACAGACATCGACGCATCTTCCGCAGAGATCACACTTCTCCCTCGAGAGAACCACCTCTCCATCAATCACTTTAACAGCTCTCTTGTCACATACCTTCACACACTTTCCGCAGACGCTGCATCTTTCGGCATCAAGGAGTAACTCAGGATAGGGTAGTTGGGATTCTGGATTGTGGCACCACCAGCAGCGTAAAGGGCAACCCTTCATGAATACAGTGGTCCTCACACCGGGACCATCATGGAGTGAGAATCTCTGGATGTCAAATATCAGTCCTTTTTTTTCTACACTCATGAGCAGTAACACAGCCGACCAATTATCTCGTCCTGAACTTCCCGTGGCAGGTCAACAAATCTGGCGCTGTATCCAGAAACCCTCACAAGTAAATCCTGATACTTCTCTGGGTTTTCCTGAGCTTTTTTCAGTAGTTCTGGAGAGAGGGAATTAAACTGCGCGTGCATCACACCTAACTTGACGAGAGTTCTCATTATCCCCTCAAAGAGTTTTCCGTTATCGATTCTGGCAATATCTGGATGGATCGTAAACGTGCAGGCAATTCCGTTGCTGAACTTTGTCCAGTCGATTTTGGAAATACTCTTTATGGTTGCAGTCATGCCTTCTTCTCCCCCCATTGTGGGGGCAGCATCTCTGGCAAGCGCTTTACCCTTCAATCTTCCAGACGGCAAAGATCCTGTAAACAACCCAAAACCAACATGAGTTGTCATTGCATGCACACCAGCTCTCCACTTGCCACCACGTGCATTTCTAAATTCCCTCAGAGATTCAACAATCGCATTTGATANTTTAACTGCTANCGAATCAGCTCTATCGTCATCGTTCCCGTATTTGGGACAGCGATATCTGAGGTAGTCAAGAAGCCAATCGTAACCATCGAAGTTGTTTCTGATAGCCTTTACCAGTTCTTCAAAATCAACGATTTTTTCCTCAAAAATTGCGTGATGTATAGCAGCGAGTGAATCAACCACATCTGCAAAGCCTGCAAAGTGTATCCCACTGAAATTGTACCTCGCTGATCCTGTATTTACGTCCCTACCATTCTCAAAACAACCATCAATGCAGAGTGACATGAGTGGAGTGGGCTTCAAATCTCTGTGTGCGATTTGCAGGGCATTTGCTCCTCTTATGCCAACTTCCAGAAACTTTTTGAGTGCACACTTATATTCCTCAATAATTTCATCAATGCTGGTGTACTTTTTCTCTACAGTCTTCACGAATTTTCTCGCCAAAGTTTCATCCGTGCCAAGAACAACCTCCAGAACTTTGGCGAGATTGAAGAATATGGAAGCAGTGTTGTTGAACCCATTACCGGAAGTCGTAAGTCCAACACAACCAACGATGGAGTAATCTCTTGCTTCTTCAACTTTACATCCATCCCAAATAAGTGCTTTGATNATCACTTCGTCATTTTCAAAGCCNAAAGCATTGATGCCTTCTGCAAGAAATTCTGCAACTTTCCGATAGACATCTCCCGGTGTGCGGTTATGCACTCTAATATTCAGATTTGGACTTGGAAGTTTATTTGATCCAATTGCCTCGATTACTGCGTAGGTGAGGTCATTTGTTGCATCAGACCCTTCAGAATCAACACCTCCTACAACAAGTCCTTGTGTTGTTGCCATTCCTCCGAAGTACAGAGTTGCGATGGAATCATAGAGAGCAAGAATTTCATTGGTCTTCATAAAGAAGTTCTTTAAAAGATTCACAGCTTTTTCATAATCTCCATCATAGTATCTGTAGAGATACTGATCCATTCTGCCAAAGGAAATTCCATGTTCGAAGTTTTCGATGTGCAAGACCATGTGAATGAACCATATGAATTGGAGAGCTTCATGCAGGTCTTCAGGAGGATGTTCAGGTACTTTTCTACAGATTCTGTGAATCTTTTCAAGTTCAGATCTTCTTTTTGCATCATTCTCTTTTCTGGCAAGTTCAAGAGCTTTATCAGAATACCTGTGAGCAAGATCGATTATGGCTTCGCAGACNATCTTCACAGCTTTGTAAAATGCTATCTTATCTGCTGCTGATGGATCAGCACTTAGCTGTTTACTGCATCTATGGATCATTTCCTCACATTTTTGAACGTAATATCCGAGGCCCCTTTCAAGCAATCTTGGATAATCAATCACAACGTGAGCAACTCCTCCCAACTCCGTGAGAATGTAAAGGCCACCACTGAACATCAATTCAAAGGGCTCCTCGCCGCATATCTCAAGGGAATATAGCATCACGTTGTGGTTCTCCCAGAATGGGAGAATTTCTTTGAACATTCTGATGTCTTCTTCGGTAACGATGATTGGGTTCGTTTCTCTTTCTGGGAGTTTATCAATTTCCCACTTTATTCGTATGCCACTTCCTTCCATTCTTGGAATTACAACCGGAACGTAATAATCAAATGTTCCAACAATGAGTTCATCAGGTCTGATTACAACCGGAAGGTCTTCAATAACAGCTTTTAGCGCTTCTGCATGCCTCATGATTTCTGGTTTGGACTGATTTCTTTCCAGAACCTTTGTGTAAATGTATGGTATTCTCACATTTAACTTGGGTTTTCCCCTTACCATTTCACCAAGAGTTTTTATCCCCCTCAGGTTAACANAACCTGTCTCATCTATTTCGCTCATTTCACTCATCAATTCACCTCTCTTCAATAAACATCAAATACGGGTTTTGGTTCTGACCAGAAGGCAGGTAAAACCGTAACTGCTGGATCCGGACCTACTATTTCTACTGCCTGATTCCAGGCATCATCCCAGCTTTTAACAGGTTTGCAGCCTATCTGTCTGATAACTCCTGGTTTAATATCCCCAAAGATCAGAACCTCTCTCACAAAATTCTGAAGGACAAGCGGATTCGTGGCTCCCCAGAGACAGTGCCAAGGAGCATAAGCATAGCGATATCTGTACTTGAACAGATATTCTGAGTTGTTCCAGAAATAATCGATGTTATCAAACCAGAGTTCTTCCACATCAATGTAGTCACCAAGAAGTCTGAAAGCTTCTTCGTCGCCCGGTCTTTTTTCACTGAATATACCTCTACACTTAACTGGTGCGATTATCACACCTTCTTTTTTAACCAAGGGCTTTTTCCTGGCAAGACGAAGTGGATACAGTAGATATGCAGCAAGTATGAGCGGGTTGTCGAGAGAATCATAGGTAATTCTGGAAGGTGTTCCAATTACGAGAATATCCGCCTGAGGTACTTTAACTCTGAAGTGCTTCTCCGCAGCAGGATATTCAAGTTTCTCCAGTTCCGGAACATAACCTGCAAATGCTTCAATTATTCCGTCCATGGTGGAAATACAGTCTACGTAGAATATCCTGTTTTTTGTATGTTCCTCTATCTTCCTGTGAAACGCAAGTTTGTGTTTTCTGAAAATATTCTTCTCAGGACTCGGATCACTATGGCAGGCATCGGGATGCATGAAAATGTGAGCTCCATGATGCGAATTGGCTGTTTTAATCCCCATCAGCCCAACTACAATTCCCTGTCCCGAAAACCCTCCGTATGCAATGCTGGTGATGTTTCCACAGTGTATATGGAGGTCTGTTTCCACCAGTATTTTATTGTACTCAACCATATCTCCAAATTCAGTCTCTCCCAGATAAACCAGATCCTGGGTACAGTCGTGATTAAAGATTCTGGTAACGGTTGATTCTGGAGGCCAGAATCTGTAAAAAATCTCATCACCAACATGGTTACGCAATTCAGTTCGTGTCCATTTGTTATGAGCTCCATTCGCACTTATCAGAACTATGTCTCTATCCCGAATACCAAGACTGTTCAGTTTGTCAATTACCGCTTTCAGAGAGATTTTTACACTTGGCGGACGTGTTGGATCATCAAATGAGATTGAAACTTTTTTAACGCCCCGCTCCACAATATCCTCCAGACTTTCACCGCCTATGGGGTTGTCAATGGCTTTTCTGATAAGCTCAAGTGGGTTGCTGGAGTAATTGATGCCCGGAAATATCTCCGTGTTGTATCTGACGANAGTTGGCTTGGCAGGCAGATCAACGTTAATCCAGCCGTCTCCATACTGAAGTTTTATTTCCATCGATTAAAATTCGCTGAATCTACTAAAAAACTTATGCGAAACTATCATGTTATATCAATACTTAGCAGAACGATGTAAGTATTGGTGTGTATTCCATGAGCCGTGAAAAGTGTTTTGGATTGTCATTTTACCATGAATTCTGCATAAATTTTATAAAGATAACAAAATAATGTCGTGAAACTTAAAAGGGAGGTTTAAAAATGACTGTATGTGGTTATGCTGGTTCAATACTGTACGTAGATCTCACCACTGGAAGAGTTGAAGCAAGACCGCTTGATACGGATCTTATCAAAGATTTTATTGGTGGTTGGGGTGTGAATGTCAGGCTATACTATGAGCTCCAGAAGCCCAGAAGTGATCCATTTTCACCTGAAAATCCGATTATAATTGGAACGGGAGCGCTCTTGGGGACACAGGTACCTGGTGCGACAAAGATAACTGCAACGTACAAAACACCAATTCCAGATGAAAAAGGAAGACACTTCATTGACAATGCAGTCTCGGGAACATCAAAATTCGGTTTGATGCTCAAAAAAGCTGGATACGACTTCCTTGTAATTACGGGCAAGTCAGATAAACCCGTTTATCTGAGAATTCATGATGAAGATGTTGAAATTTGTGATGCAGGAGTTTTGTGGAGANAGCTTGATACTTATCAGACATCGGACTGGTTGAGAGAAAAATACGGAAATTGTGGCGTTCTTACAATCGGACTGGCTGGTGAGAATCTCGTAAGATTNGCGATGGGAATAGTGGATTACCACCGCCATCTTGGTAGATTTGGCTTTGGAGCGGTAATGGGCTCCAAAAATCTCAAAGCGATTGTTGTAAGGGGGTCAAAAGAAATAAAGGTTGCGAAACCTGAAGAACTCAAAAATCTGGTAAAATCTTGGAGAAACGATATTTACCAGTCCTGCTGGGGATTCCGCGAGTACTTAGAGAGAGGGATAAATGCTGGCTTCATTTTCCAAGGACCACTTGCACAGGAGGGGACTATGCCGTGGAGTGAGGCACAGAAAAGATTCGGTTATCACAGATACCTTGAAGCAGTTGAGAAGAACGTGAGTGATATCTTCTGCCCTGTACCCTGCAGAAATCATTTTAAGATAAAAGATGGTAAATTCAGGGGTTTGGAGACTTTTACCGGGTTCTGGTTTGAGCCGGCAAGAGTGGGTCAGAGACTGGAACTGAAAGACTGGAGAGAAGCAATTAAACTTCTGGATGTCTGCAATAGAACCGGTATGTGTGTTTTCACAGCTTCCCAGATTGTTAACTGGCTGACCAGACTCTATGAGGAGGGCAAGATTACTGAAAGAGAAACTGGCATCAAGCTTGAAAGAGAATTTGATGTCTATCTGGAACTGTTTAATATGATAGCCGAAAGAAGAGAATTTGGAGATGTTCTCGCGGATGGCTGGTGGATTGTAGCCAGAAAATTGGGTCTAAATCCAGAAGAACATGTGTGGGGAACGGGTATAATTCAGGGAGTTGATGTGATACAGGATGCAAGAACAACAACTCTTCATCCGCAGGCTTTCACACATTTATCGGGTACCAGACCGCATCACGGAGGGCACCAGTCTCTGTATACACGCCCTCAGAAGCATGTGGATTTTCTGAGAAAAGATGCTGAGAGAATGGGTTTGACGAGAGAGGAACTCGAAAAAGTATTCTCCCCTACACCAAACTACGGAGCATTTAATGTCGGGAGATACGCCAAACACGTGGAGGATCACATGGCTGTTATGAACAGTCTTGGTGAATGCATAATTCACGCTTTGTGGGGAGATCTCGCCGAGACACTCGATCTTAAAATAAAATACTCCAATATTGAACTTCTGGCAAAGATTTACTCGCTCGTTACGGGTATCGAAACGTCGCCAAGAGAGTTAAAAGAAAAAGGTGAGAGAGCTTTCAATCTTTATAGAATCCTCCAGATAAGAGAGGGATTCAGAGAACGGGGAAAAGCGCCAAAGGTCTGGTTTATTCCAAGGAGGACTCCAGATGGAAATCTGCTTGTAATGATGGACTACTTCCGTCAGAGAGTTATATCTGAGGAGGATGTCGAAATCCTTCTCGACGAGTACTATGACGAGCGTGGCTGGGATCGCAACGGAATTCCCAAACGTGAACTTCTGGAAAGACTTGGCCTCGTAGAGTTCTGGAGCGAGTCTTTCACTGAACACAACCTTTATTAATGAACTCCATCGAAACAATTTTGATGAGGAAAAAAAGATTACAGACGACAGTTTCTCCTGAAGTCTATGATAAGATCCAAAAACTGAGGGCGAAATACGGCAGTGTCAGCAAGGTTGTTGAATCAGCGATTGAAAAGCTGGAGAGGGGGGAAGTTCAGATAGAAGAGAGCGATTACATACTGCTTGAATTCATCAAGAAATTTGACTTTGTTGTTTCTTCAAAGGACATATTCAAGTATCTTGTGGAGGGAGATGTCGATAGAGCTGTAAAAGAGAGTGCTGTAGAACTCTCTGTCGAATACTTCCTCAAAAAGTCGATTAGCGAAGCTGAATTGATTGAAGTTTTGGAAACTCTTAAAGTTGGATGGGAGTCCCTCCACAGAGCCACATACATTGAAATAGTGGAATCAGATTCCAAGATTAAGTTTCTCTTTTACCATGACCTGCAATCCACAAAGTATTCCGAGCTTCATTTTAAGCTTCTGAGACTTCTTTTTGATAAGTACTTTGAGCAGAAATACGAATACTCACTCGAAACTCTCACTCCAAACGGTTTTTCAGTTGTGTTTAGGGAGCATTCGAATTAGTTATTCGAATTAGTTAAATGCGAAAGATTTATCTGTAACAATATTTAATGACTAATCATGTTCGAAAAAGTGTTAGTACCAACAGACTTTTCAGAGTATGCTCGAAAATCGATGGAGTTCGTAAAGGATCTCTCCACTCTCGGAGCAAAAGAAGTCGTTATGTTGTATGTTGTGGACAGTTCTCTTTTCAGCATAATAAGATCTACAGCCTGGCAGGATGTAGTTGAAAATATAGACAGGATGGTAGAGGGATTTAAAAAAGAAGCAGAAAAGAAAATAAAAGAAGAGGCAAATGCTCTGAGAAACCATTTCAATGTGAAGACTCTTGTCAGCTACGGAATTCCAGGGGACGAGATAATCAGGATCGCAAGGGAAGAAGANGTTTCTCTGATATATCTGGGTGGTAAAGGTAAAGATTGGCTCTCTGCAAAGCTACTGGGTGATGTTGCTGAAGAAGTGGCAGTTAAAGCCGACAGACCGGTCATTATAGCAAAGTTTGAAATCGCTGAAAGGGATGGAGAACATTACTGCAGAGTTCTTTTCGATTCCCTTTTTGATAAGATACTCTACCCCACCGACTTTTCTTCTGCATCAATGAGAATTAAGGAACAGGTTATCGATATGTGCAGGCAAGGNGGCAAAAAGGTCGTTATTGTCACTGTGAATGAGGAGATCAGGCCCGAACTGTCGTCTCTGATGATGGANGAAATTAAAGAGAAGGCAGAAAAGTTGAAGGAGGAATTTGAGAAAAAAGATATCCTGACAAAGCTTTATGTTACCCAGGGAATTGCAAGCAGAGAAATTGTGGAAATAGCGGACAGAGAGATTCCATCTCTGATTGCCATGGCGGCTGTTGGAGCAGGAGGAGCAAAAAAGCTTGGTAGAACTGCAGACAATGTGCTGCGGCGTGTGACGTGTCCTGTTTACATTCACAGATAACAAAATTTATATTTTTCATTATTTTAAGCCAATTATGTTCCGAAAATTCATAGTCTTAGTCTTTGCCATCGTTCTTGCAGCGTGTGTGCANGAAAAAATCCCTCANGGTCCTCAAGAAGTAAAAACGTTCTCTTTTCCAGATCCCGGCAGAATGTTTACCACCTCCTCAACATGTGCCAGATGCCACGACAATCTCAAGGATGTGAACGGAGACGATGTGTCGATTTACAGCGAGTGGAAGCAGAGTGTGCATTCAAATGCAGCAACGGATCTGTACTTTCTTGCAAAGGTGAGCAGTGAAGTCGAGGAATTCCCNGAGTTGAAAACTGAAATAGAGGGAGAATGTGCTCGATGTCACATGCCTCTCGCAACAGTTCAAGCAAAGACTGAAGGAGGCGAAATCGGAATTATCGGTGTTTTTCTGAATCCTGAAAATGAATTCCACGATTTTGCGATTGAAGGTGTGTCCTGTACAATATGTCATCAGATTCAGGATGTAAACCTCGGCGATGAAATCAGCTTCAGCGGACATTATGTGGTGGACACAAAGGCAAGCAAACCTGACAGACCAATATACGGACCATACATCCCGGTTTGGGGAGATGTGATGATCAGAGCCTCGGGTTACTTTCCAGTTCAGGGTAAGCATGTGAGAAAAGCAGAATTGTGNGCCATTTGCCACACTCTTTACACTCCCACCATTGATAATGGAAGAGTTGTTGGAAGCTTTCCGGAGCAGACACCGTTTCTTGAGTGGTTAAATAGCATTTACGTTCAGAATAAGACCTGTCAGGACTGTCATATGAAACCAGCGAAGGCCAGAATAACGACCCGCCCCCATATGGTTCCGGTGAGANAGATGATGAGACACGTGTTTGCTGGAGCCAATGTTCAGCTACTCAAAATGGAAGGTGATTACTCCGGAGCAGAGAGGTCTTTGAACCAGTTGAAGTCAGCAGCAAAGATAAAAATAGAGTCAATTGAATCTCAAAATGGCAAAACTGTTGTGAAGGTTAGAGTGGAAAATTTAGCCGGGCACAAGTTTCCAACAGGTTTTCCATCCCGCCGTGTCTGGATTCATCTCATTGCCTATGACAGTGAAGGAAATGTGATATTTGAATCGGGAGGATATGATNCAGATGGGAGAATATCAGGAGAGGACACGCCTTATGAACCACACTACGACGTCGTGGACTCCCCCGAAAAAGTTCAGATCTATGAATCTGTAATGGGTGATACATCAGGGAACGTTACGAGAGTTCTCCTGAAAGCGTCTGAGTATTTGAAGGACAACAGAATTCTGCCAAAAGGATTCGATAAAAATTCTGCTCACCCAGACACGCGAGTTGTTGGTAAAGCGGAGGATGATTCAAACTTTCAGGCGGGAGGTGATGTTGTTACATACGTCATCACGGGCGATGTTTCCAGAGTTAGAGCCGAGCTCCTTTACCAACCCGTGTCATACCCCTTTGTTCAGATTCTCTCTCCAACGGATCTGACAGATGAATTTCTCAAAAGCTTCTCAAAAGTAAGTAAGGTAACTCTGGTCTCTTACGATGAGAAATACCTGGATTGAGCACTTATTCAACCCTAAAGACGAATTCAAACTCGTTTATCTTTATTTTTAAATTTCCGCCTCTCGTTTTTCCGTATATTTCCCAGCTGTCTTCCCCACAACAATCCACATCAGGAACTTTAAATCCACTTTTTCTGTCGCAAAAAGAGAGGAGCATAGCATCCCCATACTTTGATGCTATTGCCTTCGCATACTTTTCAGCATCTTCCAGTTTCAGCTCTCTTCTAATTTTGATTTTTAATTCTTTCATCAGTATAACATAGACCTGCATTTTAATAAAGGTAGTGCGTTGATAGGTTACCTAAGACATCGCAAACAATCTGTTTATTTAACGCAGAGTAAGTTAAAATAACGTGGATCTTGGTATCTGCAAAAAATGTGGATACTTCGAAGGAAGATGTAAATGTGGAAAAGGTGANGTTTTACTGAAGGAGAATGAGAGATTGAAAGTGAGTAAATTTCTTAGCGGATTGCTCAGACATTTCGGGCGCAGGTTCGGTCTGATGATTGACGAAGATGGCTGGGTAAGGATTGANGACGTTTTAAGAGTGCTGAAATCCAGATATGATATTGGCAGAAAACACTTGGAGCTCATTGTAGCTTTTGATAAGAAAGGGAGATTTGAAATCAGAGGTAATAGAATCAGAGCAAGGTATGGGCACAGTATAAATGTAAAATCTGACTGGAGTGAAAGCGATGAGATTCCATCCAAACTTTATCATGCCACTCATCCAAAAAATCTTGAATCCATTTTCAGATCAGGTCTACTTCCAATGAGAAGGAGAGAAGTGCATATGTGTGCAACCCCTGAAGAAGCAATCGAGGTTGGTAAAAGATACTCTCCAGAACCCATTTTACTTGAAGTTGATGCTAAGAGAGTTCTGAGTAGTGGAATAAAAATTAGAAAAAAAGGAAAAGTGTACACGGCTGACTGGATACCACCGGAATTTCTGAGGTTAGCGGATATATTTTGCCATATATGAGTGACTGAGCCACAAATTAAAATCCGGGATTGGTTCATCCGAATTGAGTTTTCGATAACTGATAGGTGTGGTGCTCATGATTGCTCAATCAAAACTCANGCCATACTGGTAAAAATTTATTAGTTAACAACGAACATTTATGATCATGACCAATGGGATTGGGCCAGGTGGCAAAACCCTTCTTGAATTGCTTAGAGAGTCCGAGAGGCTTTATGAGGAGACAGGGCATTACTATGGACTCGAAGAACTCGAACTTTACAAGAAAGATCCGCTAAAATGGGAAAGAGACAGAGCATACCTCAAATCTCTAATGGTTATAGCAAGAGAGACTGCTACACACATTGCAGCATCACCGATTACAAGGAGCATCGGAGAGACATGCTGGGTTCTGTACACCCCTGAAGGAGATTCTGTTGTGCTATCCACCGGAATCATAGTACACGTGCATACGATGGGTGAGGACATAAAGTGGATGATTAAAAACAGATATGAGGAGAATCCAGGGATTATGGACGGAGACCATTTTACATGCAACGATCCAGCTCTGGGAAACGTTCACACAACTGATGTCCACACGGTAACTCCAGTATTTTATCAGGGTCAGCTTGTTGCCTGGATCGGTTCAGTCACACACCAGGTTGACATAGGTGCAAACACCCCTGGACACGACATTGTGACTACAACTTCAAGGTTTGAGGACGGTCTATACATGGAAGCAGAACTGACTATCAGAAATGGTAAGATGTTCCCACACTATTATGAAAGGTCAAGAAGGGGAGTAAGAACTCCGCTGTACTACGATCTTGATGAGAAGGCAAGAATAGCTGGTAATGAGATGGCTAAAAGAGGAATCATAAGATTTATTGAAGAGAACGGACTGGACTACTACCTGCTGCTCATCAGAGAGATTATCGAGAAATCCAGAAGAGATTTTATTTCCAGAACGAAGGAAAGAATGGTACCCGGCAGATACAGGTGTGTTATTTTTGGAGAAACACCGTTCATAACCGAGGCGTGGCAGCCTCATGCGAGAGACGACTGGATTCATCCACAACCAATGGAGATAAAAGTCTTGGAAGATGGTTCATGGGAGGTTGACATCGAGGGAAGTGCTGGAACAGGTCCTTTTCCATGGAATGGTGGTATCTCCCCATTCATGGGTGGATTCTGGGTGGTGGCAACGCAGCTGATTGGATACGGAGACGTTGTAAATGAAGGATTTGTCAAAGCCATAAAATTCAAAATCCCGCCAAAAAGCTGGGCCGGAGATCCCAATCCATATATTTCCAGAAATGTTCCCTGGTTCCACCTGATACCTCAGATGAGCGCTTTATACAAAACTGTGGCCATGGGAGCCTTTTCAAGAGGGATAGTAGAGGAGGGTGGTGCCGGATACGGCATGACTGCAGATGCTGTNCAAGGTGGAGGATATACAACCGGAAAAACTGGATATCCNCCAGGACTCTACTACCCCATCTCGACATTTGAANTNGCTGGACANGGTCTGGGTGCAAATGCTGTAAGAGATGGACTGGACTATGGCTTTGCCATGTGGAATCCCGAAGCCGACATAGGNGATGTTGAAGAGTGGGAGAGATTCCAGTGGGGATTCATATATCTGGCAAGAAACGTGAGACCGAATACTGCAGGTTTCGGTGAGAGAAGAGGTGGCACAGC